>JBKJJI010000096.1:0-3372 GCA_046598115.1 Acidimicrobiia bacterium
AACCCGGCCCCGCCGAGGGGCGACGCACCGATCCCGGCGAGCTCGGACCGCCCACCGATTGCCGACATCCCCTGCGACTCACTGGGGGACGGCCCGGTGTACCACCGGCCGCTCGCACGCCCCGAGCACCAGGACGCCCTGCTCGCGGACGAACCTGGCCCGGCGCTCCTCGCGCGGTTCGGCCCGGGGACCGACCTCGGGAGCGAGCTCCTCGCGCTGTTGGCCACACCCACGATCGCCGACAAGTCGTGGGTGTGGCGCCAGTACGACCATCAGCTCTTCCTCAACACCATCGTCGGTCCTGGTGCCGACGCGACCGTGCTCCGTCTGCCCGACACAGCCAGCGCGCTCGCGCTCACCGTCGACGGCAAGGGTCGGTTCTGCCGGCTCGACCCGAGCACCGGCGCCCGTCTCGTGGTGATGGAGGCCGCGCGCAACGTCGCGTGCGCCGGCGGTGATCCGAAGGCGCTCGTCAACTGCCTGAACTTCGGCAACCCGGAGCACGCCGAGGTGATGTGGCAGTTCTCGGAGGTGGTCGACGGGATGAGTGAGGCCTGTCGTGCGCTCGACATCCCCGTCGTCGGAGGGAACGTCAGCTTCTACAACGAGTCGCGTGGGTCCGACATCGACCCCACCCCGGTCGTCGGGGTCGTCGGGGTGCTGGCGATGCCCTCCGAGATCCCACCCGGTCCCGCGTTGCGGTCCGGAGACCACATCGTGCTGCTGGGCGCGACGGCCGACGAGCTGGGCGGCTCGGAGTGGGCGTTCACCGTCCACGGGCTCGACGGTGGCGCGCCGCCCGTCGCCGACCTCGAGGCCGCAGCGCGCCTGCACGCGTTCGTGCGCGACCTGGTGAACGAGCGCACCGTCGCCGGTGTCCACGACTGCTCCGACGGCGGCATCGCGGTCACGCTGGCGGAGATGGCGTTTGCGGGGGGTGTCGGTTTCAGGGTCGCGCCCGAGCCGGGGCTCGCGCCGGCCTCGTGGTGCTTCTCGGAATCCGCCAACCGCGTCGTCGTGTCGGTGGACGCCCGGCCGCTTCCCCACGTGCTGCGACGCGCCCGCGAGGCCGGCGTCCCCGCGGTCGACCTCGGGGTCGCCGGCGGCGACCGTCTCGTCGTGGAAGGCGCGTTCGACGTGGCACTCGACGACGCCGCCCGTGCGTGGCGCGACGCCATCCCGAACGCCGTCGCCGGCGACGTGATCCCTGCCTCCTGAGCATCCGACCACCCGTTCCGGTGACCGACTCGGCCCCCGGCGGGGCAGGGAGCGTCACGAGAAGCGGTGGGGAAGCGGGGACGCTAGGGGCGGTCCTCGAGGAACGAGAGCACCTGCGCCGCCGACGCGTTTGCGGCACGGCCGTGGGTGGGGACCCGGAGGTCGGGTGCCCAGGGCTCCTCGTATCCAGGGTCTGCGGCCCCCGACCGCGCCGCGCACACCTCGGCGGGTGCGTCGAGATGGACCTCGGCGAACCCAGGGATCGCGCGGCGCAGGAGCTCGCGGTCGTCCCGCTCGCCGATCGGGACCGCCACGACGACGGTCACGCCGTTCTCGACGAGGATCGAGCAGCACCACGCGAGGGCGTCGGGCCCGTCGACGAGGCGTCCGGCCACGGTCTCGGGCCCGAGCAGGGCGACCGGTTGGGGGCGGCGACGCAGCTCGTCGGCGACCAGCGCCCCCACGGTTCGCTTGCCGGCACCGGCCCGCCCGGTCAGGAACACGCAGGCGGCGGACGTCGGCACGAGGTGACGGTACTGCCGTTGCGTGGTTCGCGCGACCGATGATGCGATACTGAACGGAGATGCAGCCACTTCCCGACGGGCCGGGACTCGGCCACGCCTGCGGTGTCTTCGGTGTCTACGCCCCCGGTCAGACGGTGGCGCACCTGACGTACCTCGGTCTCTACGCGCTGCAGCACCGGGGCCAGGAGTCCGCGGGCATCGCGGTGAGCGACGGCGAGACGGTCACCGTCGTCAAGGACATGGGCCTCGTCACGCAGGTGTTCGACGAGCGCCGGCTCGCCGCACTCGAGGGCCACCTCGCGATCGGGCACAACCGCTACTCCACGACCGGCGCGAGCACCTGGCGCAACGCGCAGCCGGTGTACCGGTCGGTCGGCGACGCTGGGTTCGCGCTCGGGCACAACGGCAACCTCACGAACACGGTTGAACTCGCGGAAGGGCTCGGGATGCTGCCAGGGTTCGCGTCCGCCCCCACCGAGTTCGACTCCACCACCGACTCGGCGCTGATCGCCGAGCTGGTGGCGAACGAGTACGCGCCGCAGCCGCGCGCCGATGGCCGCGAGCTCGAGGTCGCGCTCGAGAAGGTCCTCCCGCGCCTGGCGGGGGGCTTCTCCCTCGTGCTCATGGACGACGCCCGGCTCATCGGCGTCCGCGACCGGCACGGATTCTGGCCGCTGGTGCTGGGCCGTGTCGAAGGCGGATGGGTGCTCGCGAGCGAGACCGCGGCGCTCGACATCGTCGGTGCGCACTTCGTCCGGGAGGTGGAGCCCGGCGAGATGATCGTCATCGACGCGGCCGGGATGCGTGAGCATCGGTTCGCGGAACCCGACCCGACGCTGTGCCTGTTCGAGTTCGTCTACTTCGCCCGGCCCGACACCTACCTCTTCGGTCGCAGCGTCCATGCGGCGCGTCAACGGATGGGCGAGGAGCTCGCCAAGCAGGCGCCCGTCGACGCCGACATGGTGATGCCGGTCCCCGAGTCTGGCATCCCCGCCGCGCAGGGTTACGCACGCAGCGCCGGGCTCCCCTACGGCGACGGGCTGGTGAAGAACCGGTACGTCGGCCGCACGTTCATCCAGCCGAGTCAGCAGCAGCGCGCCGGCAGTGTGCGTCTCAAGCTGAACCCGCTCCCCGAGAACATCCGGGGCAAACGGCTCGTCGTGGTCGACGACTCGATCGTGCGCGGGACGACCACGCGCCAGGTCGTGGCGATGCTGCGCGAGGCCGGCGCGGCGGAGGTGCACTTCCGGGTGTCGTCGCCGCCGTATCGCTGGCCGTGCTTCTACGGCATGGACACGGGCCGGCGGTCCGAGCTGCTCGCCGCGGACCTGTCGGTCGGCGAGATCGCCGACTACCTCAAGGTCGACTCCCTCGCGTATCTCGACATCGACCGTCTGGTTCGTGCGACCGGCGTGGCCAGCGGTTCGTTCTGCACCGCGTGCCTGACGGGTGAGTACCCGGTCCCGGTACCGGAGATGGCCGACTCCAAGCGCGCGCTCGAGGACGGACCTGCCCCGTTGGGTGCCGAGTCCGTCAGCGTGTTCGACGCAGGCATGCAGTGAGTCGCCGCCGCGACGAGGAACGGCTGACGTACGGCGACGGCGGCGGCGACATGGCGGCGGGCGAGAAG
>JBKJJI010000153.1:0-3180 GCA_046598115.1 Acidimicrobiia bacterium
CCTGACCACCCGGTGTCGGCACCCGGCGCCCGTCCGGAACGCGGATCGGCCGGTACGCTCTCCCCCGGATGGCTCCCCCGTCGACGCCGCGCGCTCGGTCGGACCGGCGCGCTCGCCGTCGCAGAGCACGCGTCCGTCGCATCGGGATCGCGACGGCTGCTGTCGTCATCATCGCGGCCGCGGGCACCGCCTTCGCGATCAGTCGGAACTCGGAGCCTCCTGGGCGCGTGGCGACGCGAGCGCCCGTCTCCACGTCGAGCACGAGCACCGCGCCCACGACCACCACGACCCTGCGCGACCCCCGCCGGGGCAACGGTCAGCCGGTGTCGTTCGCGTTCGGCGGTGACGTGCACTTCGAGGGCGCACTCCGCGGCAAGCTGCTCGCCGATCCCGCCGGCGTCCTCGCCCCCATCGCGCCTGTCCTCTCGCTCGCCGACCTCGCGATGGTGAACCTCGAGACCGCGATCACCGAGCGCGGCACGCCGTACGTGAAGAAGTACAACTTCCGGGCCCCGGCTTCGGCACTCGACGCGCTCCGGGCCGCAGGCGTCGACGTCACGACCGTCGCGAACAACCACGGCCTCGACTTTGGAGCCGAGGGCCTCGCGGACACGATCGCGGCTTCGCTCGAGAAGCAGTTCCCCGTGGTAGGGATCGGCAACAACGCGCTCGAGGCATACGCGCCCTACCGCGCGGAGATCAAGGGGCAGCGGATCGCCGTCTTCGGCGCGACCGATGTCCTCGACGGCGAGTACATCACGGCCTGGTCCGCGACCGAGACCCAGATCGGGCTCGCGTCCTCGAAGGAAGAGAACCTCGGTCGTCTCGTCGCCGCGATCCAGACGGCACGCGTCGACTCCGACACGGTCGTCGTATTCCTGCACTGGGGCATCGAACGGCAGGGCTGCCCGTCGCCCCGTCAGCAGGAGGTGGCCCAAGCACTCACCGACGCTGGGGCCGACATCGTCGTCGGGTCGCACGCCCATCAGCTCCAGGGCGGCGGGCGCTTCAACACCTCGTTCGTCGGCTACGGCCTCGGGAACTTCGTCTTCTACAACGAGACCGGCGAGTACGGACGCAGCGGCGTGCTCGTCGTCACCGCGACGGGACGCGACATCGATTCGTACCAGTGGGTCCCGGCGCGCATCCGCGGCGGCGTCGCGACCCCGCTCCCCGCGGGCGCGGAGGCCGACGCAGAGATCGCACACTGGAACGAGCTGCGCGCCTGCACTGGTCTGGCACCATGACGCACCACCGCGACGACTGGAGCCAGTGATGCCCGGCACCCCGGAGTACGACGAGTTCGCCTACTTCCACGAGAACGCCGAGGAGCACGGGCTGCCCTTCGACACGCCTCCGACCGTCGCGCGCGAGTCGGTGGTCGTCGACGGTGGGGAACGCCGGCTGAGCGCGCTCCGTTGGGGCACCGGCCCGGCCGAGCTGGTGCTGCTCCACGGCGGCGCCCAGAACGCGCACACCTGGGACACCGTGGCCCTCGCGCTCGGCCGACCGCTCGTGGCGATCGACCTCCCGGGACACGGACACTCCGACCACCGCGAGGCCGGACCCTTCAGCCCCCGCGAGAACGCGGCCGACGTCGCGGTCGCCATCCCGGAGCTCGCACCCGAGGCCCGGATAGTGGTCGGGATGTCGCTCGGCGGACTGACCGCGATCGCCCTCACCGCCGTCGCGTCCCACCTGGTCCCCCGCCTCACGCTGGTCGACGTGACCCCCGGGGTCGACCGCGACAAGGCGGCGCCCATCGCCCAGTTCATCGCCGGTCCGGAGAGCTTCGAGAGCTTCGACGAGATCCTCGCCCGCACCATGGAGTTCAACCCGACGCGCTCGGAGTCTTCGTTGCGTCGGGGGATCCTCCACAACGCCACCCCCCGCGACGACGGCCGATGGGTCTGGCGCTACCAGCGGCCGCGCCTCGCGGAGACCGCCGAGATACCGGCCGACTTCGCGACGCTGTGGGACGACGTCTCGGCGATCTCGGCGCCCGTGATGCTCGCACGCGGCGACGCCGCGGGAAGCGTCGTCGACGACGACGATGTCGCAGAGCTGCTCCGGCGCCAGCCGACCGCACGGATCGAGGTCGTGGCCGGCGCCGGCCACAGCATCCAGGGTGACCGACCCCTCGAGCTCGCCGCGCTCCTCGCCGACTTCGTCGGGGCCTGACCCCAGTGCAGGACGGCGATCAGGCGGGACGCAGGACGGTGGCCGTCGTCGTGGCCGCCTCCACCGACGACCATGAGTAGCGCATCGGGACCAGCTCGCCGGCAGCCCACGCGGCCTGCTGATCGGCGAAGTGCGGGCTCGTGGCGTCGCCCGACGCGCCGAGGGGGACGATCCAGCGTGACGCGTCCCAGTCGGAGCAGTCGAAGACGTAGCGCGCCACCGACGTCGCGGTGACGGCGAAGCCGTGACCGACCGCGTGCCCGGCGCTCATGACCGTGTCGGACTCGCCACCCACCTCGACCGACGGTGGATCGAGGTCGGTGGCCCACTCGGGGTGGACGTGCCCGAGCGGGTGGCGCGGCGCCGACCGGTGCAGCGCTCCCCATCGCCAGGCTGTGGGGTCGTCGCCGAGCCCGGTCCGCAGCACCGACACCCCGTCGCTCAGCGCGCGGCCCAGGAGCCCGTCCCAACCGCGCGGGTCGTCGACGATCGTGGTGTCGTCGGCGGCGAGGAGGCCGGTCGCGAGCGACCAGATCCGCAGCTCGAGCGGGAGGAACGTCGCGGTGGGCTCGTCGGGCAGCGGCGTCCGGACCGCGGCGAGCGACGGATGGTGGGCCATGATCCGGCACGCGGCGTCGCGGACCACCATGTAGACGGCGGCGCCGGTCGACTCCGGCAGCATCCACCGATCCCAACCGCGTAGCGAGTCGAGCGCGGCGGCCTCCCACTCGTCGGCGGGCGTAGGTTCGAGCAGCCGCGGCACCCACACATCGGCCGCGAGCGACCGGCGGTCCCGGTGCACCTCCGTCATGTCGTCGACGGTCGCGGGCCCGAGCTCGTCGAGCCGCGCCCGGACCCGGATCGCCCGGTCGGGGTGGGCGTAGTCGAGGCCGAGGTAGTCGGGATGGTCGTCGTCGACGATGCGTTGGTTCGCGGTGACGATGCAACCCCCTTCGGGGTTGCGGGCGCCGGGCAGTTCGGCGTACGGGACGACGCCGC
>JBKJJI010000200.1:0-3599 GCA_046598115.1 Acidimicrobiia bacterium
GCCCAGTCGGGATGACCTGCACGTTCGCGGTGGGGCCGGAAGGGATCGAACCTTCGACCGAGGGATTATGAGTCCCCTGCTCTGACCACTGAGCTACGGCCCCCGGCGCATCGTACGCACCGGGAACGCTGGCGCGGTATGGCAACGAAGGTCAGAACTTCTTGGCAGTCGCCTTCACCCAGTCATTGACCGTCGTCGCGAGTTCGGCTGCTGTCTCGCCGGTCGCCCCGACGACGCCCTTGATGACCGTCTTACCCCGGAGGACGACCGCATCCGAAACGCTGATCGCGAGCTGACCGATCGTGATCGTGCCGACGAGCGTCGCGGACTTCTTCACCCCGGCGAGCTTGCCGCGAGTCAGGTCAGCAACCGCTCGTGCGCCGCCACTCGCAGGTGCGAGACCTGCCTCGTTGGATGCCACGATGCAGGCTTCGGCATCGTCGTTGGTCAGGAGCTTGAACAAGCGCTTCGCTTTCCTTTTCGAGTCGAAGGTCGCGATCTGAGCGACGACGCCCCCGGCTGCACTGCCGTACGCCTGGACGGTCCCACCGGCAGCCGCCACGGCGGCATCGGCCGCCACGGCACCGGCACATTCGGGAACGTCGGCAGGCGGGGCGTTCCCGGGCACCGCGGTGAACCCCGGGAGTGCCGAGGTGAGCTCATCGATCGCTGCTCGGGCTGCCGCGGGATCTCCCCCACCGACGACTCGGGCGCCTACGGCGCCCGCGGATCCGCCGACGAGCGCGATCGACAGGAACACAACCGCGGAGATGCGAGAACGGCCAGCGATGATCATGACGGGAACGTACCAGCCGGGAGGGAAGTGGGTGTTGCATCATCCACCCGGCCGAAGACGGTTCTCGGCGTCGCCCCACGAGAGCGTCGCGCGCTCAGCCCTCGTCGAGGTAGTCGCGCAGTCGTTGTGAACGCGTCGGGTGTCGCAGCTTGGCGAGCGTCTTCGACTCGATCTGCCGGATTCGCTCCCTCGTGACACCGAACTCGCGTCCCACCTGCTCGAGCGTCCGGACCTGCCCGTCGTCGAGCCCGAAGCGCAGCCGCATCACCTGTTGCTCGCGCTCGTTGAGCTCGGTCATCGCGAGCTCGATCTCGTCCTTCAAGCGCTCGCGCTCCGCCGCGGAGTCGGGCGACACCGCGCTCTCGTCGGGCACGAAGTCGCCGAGATAGGAGTCGTCCTCCTCGCCGACGGGCGTCTCCAGCGACAACGGCTCCTGGGAGATCCGCTGGATCTCGCGCACCTTCTCGGGCGTCAGATCGACCTTCGCGGCCACCTCCTCCACCGTCGGCTCCCGCTCGAGCTCCTGGAGCATCTGGCGCTGGGTGCGGAGCACCTTGTTCATCGTCTCCACCATGTGCACCGGGATGCGGATGGTCCGGGCCTGGTCGGCGATCGCCCGGGTGATCGCCTGGCGGATCCACCACGTGGCATACGTCGAGAACTTGAAGCCCTTCGTGTAGTCGAACTTCTCGACTGCACGGATCAGGCCCAGGTTTCCCTCCTGCACGAGGTCGAGCAGCGCCATCCCCCGGCCGACGTAGCGCTTCGCGATCGACACCACGAGGCGCAGGTTGGCGTTGGTGAGCTCCTGCTTCGCGAGCTCGCCGTCGATCAGCGATGCGATGTCGGTGGCGCGAGCGTGCGCGTCGCTCCCCGCGTCGACGCTTCCCGCCAGCTGCTCGGCCATCTCGATGAGCTTGCGGTAGTTCTCGTCGGTGAGCGCCGCGACTTGCGGGATGTTCGCGGCCGGCCCGACAGGCATCGGCAGGAGCTTCGTGAGCTCGGTCTCGAGCGTGGCCGTGATGGTGGCGAGCTGGTCGCCGGTCGCCCCGGGGCCGCACTCGGCGTGCATCGCGACCGCGAGCTCCAGAGCCCGCTGGAGGGCGCTGCGAGTGGACTGACGCTTGGTGAAGTCGGTGCCGTCGACGACCTCGTCCTCGGCTTCCTCGGGCGGGATGGTGGCTGCGAACGCGTCGGCGCCGGCCTCGATCCGCCGTGCCTTCGCCTTCTCGTCGTCGCCCGTGAGCAGGCGGTAGCGCCCGATCTCCTTCAGGTACATGCGGACAGGATCGAAATTCCCACCGTCGCCCCGGTCGTGCCCCGACTCGAGGGCGCCGTCGAGACGCTCCGCCGCCGTGAGCTTGCGAGGTCGGTGGCCCGACGCGGGAGGGCCGTCACCCGACGGGACGGGTCCACGCGCGGCGTCCTCGGCGCGTAGCTCGGCGATCACCTCGTCGACGACCTCGACCCCCCGCGCCTGCAACCGGTCGTAGACCGCCTGGACCTCCGCGGGCTCCGGATCGAGGAAGGCGTAGTGCGCGAACACCTCTTCGGCAGTGACCGAGCCGTGCTCCTGTGCCCGCGCGATGAGCGCTTCGAGCGCGGCCTCACTCGCAGGATCATCGGTGACGACGACCGGCTCCGTCACGACTCCAACTCCACCTGTTCCGAGCGCTCTCCGTGCGGTGGTCCCGACACGTTCACCGCGGCCGATACGGGTCCGTTCGACACATCCGTCGCGACAGGATCGACCGTCGCGACGGGATCGACCCGTCGTGCATCGGCGACGATCCACACTACCAACTGGCTCGCCGCCTCCAGCGCCCTCGGCCAGTCGGCGATCTCGCGCTCGTGCGCGACGGTGTCGAGGAGCAGGTTGACCGCGCTCGCGCGGTCGTCACCGTCGCGCAGCAACCGCTCGAGCACACGCTTGGCGACGGGGACGACGGTGTTCACCATGAGACGCGCGCGGATCGTCGTGGGCTCGTCGTCGGCCAACGGCTCCTCCACCGCTAGCTGCTCCAGCAGCAGTCGGGTCGGTCCGGCCGCGCCGTCGATCGCCTCGTGAAGGTCGTGACGCGAGATCAGCAGGTCGAACGCACCGCGCGCGACCGGGTCGAGCAGCAACGACTCGTCGAGCCAGTCGACGACCAGCTCGGGCTCGTGGATCGCCCACCGCAGCACGTCGAGCTCGCGGCGGTCGACGCGCAACGGCGCTGCGGGCGGCGGTTCATCGGCGGCATCGGCATCGGGGCCGCGCCCGCGACGCACCACCGGCCGCTCCGGACGCTGCGGCTCCCGCGTCGCGCGGTCGACCTGGGCGCGCAGGCTGTCGTCGTCGAGGTCGAGGCGACCCGAGAGCTGCACCGCGTACTGGTCGCGCACGAGCGGGCTCGGATGCTGCGACACCATGCGTGCCGCGGCCTCGGCGGCGCGGGCGCGACCCTCGATCGTCGACAGGTCGGCTGCGTCGAGCACGCGGTCGACGCGGAACTGCAGGAACGGGGCCGCCTCCTCGATCGACACCAGGAGACGGTCGCGGTCGTCGCGCCAGAGGTCGCCGGGATCCTTCCCCGCCGGGAGCGCGGCGACCTTCACCTCGAGCTCGAGCTCCGCCTCCCACTTGTACCAACGCTCCGCCGCCCCGGCCCCGGCGCTGTCGGCGTCGTACGCGAGCACCACCCGGCGGGCCAGGTTCTTCAGGGCCTTGGCGTGGTCGTCGGCGAGGGCGGTGCCACACGTGGCGACCGCGTTCGGTGCCCCCGCCAGGGCGTAGGCCATGACGTCGGTGTAGCCCTCGCAG
>JBKJJI010000241.1:0-4024 GCA_046598115.1 Acidimicrobiia bacterium
GTGTCGCGCAGCCCCTGGTCGCGAGAGATCAGCTGCGTCTCCCCGGTGGGCTGGCCGTCCTCACCGAGGACGGGGGTCTCGATCGGCGCGATCTCGCGCTCGAACCGGCCTTCGTCCCACGCGACCTTGGCCTTGCGCTGGGAGTGGAAGCCCCACTCGTCGAGGTCCTCCCGCGTGATCCCGCGGTTGTCGGCGATGCGGTCAGCGGCACCGAACTGCCCATTGGGCGGGTCGTCCCACGGCCACGGCTCGGTCTTGTAGTGGCCGGGACCGTTCACCACGTTCGAGCCGAGCGCCACGTGGCTCATCTGCTCGACCCCGCACGCGATCCCGACATCGGCACCGCCCGCCGCGATCAGCCCGGCGATCATGTGGTTGGCCTGCTGTGCCGAGCCGCACTGCGCGTCGACCGTCGTGCACGCGGTCTGGTACGGCAGCCGGTCCTGGCCGGCGCTGAGCCACGCGTTGCGCGTGACGTTCGAGCCCTGCTCCCCCGCCTGGGTGACGCAGCCACCGATCACCTCGTCGACGAGCATCGGGTCGATCCCGGCCCGGGCGATCACCTCGAGCTGCGCGTGGCGCAGCACCTCGGTGGCCTTGAGGCCCGAGAGCCATCCATTGCGCTTCCCGATCGGCGTGCGGACGGCTTCGATGATGACGGGCTTCCCCACAGGGTCCTCCAGGTTGGCGATTGGGCAGGTCGGCGATTGGGCAGGTCGGCGATTGGGCAGGTTGGCGATTGGGCAGGTCGGCGAGCAGGTGTGACGGGCCGTCAGTTTAGGATGCCGGACACCCCATGACCTCCGCCGCACCGCGCCGCGACCCGTATCCCCGCCAGGACGAGGAGCTTCCGGCGACGATCGTCGCCTCCCGGGCGCTCAGCGACTCGGTGCGCCGGCTCATCGCAGCGCTGGTCGCGACCCGCGCCCCGGCCGACCTCCTCGACGGGGCCCGCGACCGGATCGACGCGGTGACGGCCACGCTCGCACCGCACGCCGCGGCGAGCCGTTACGACGACACCGCGGGGCTGACGGTCACGCCGGGGAGCACCCCGGTCTTCGAGCATCACCCGTTCCTCGGCCCGTCGAACCCCATGGCTCCCCCGGTCGCGATCGAGCGGGGCACCGACCAGGTCACCGCGCGTCTCACGTTCGACCTGCGCCACGAGGGGATGCCCGGGTACGCGCACGGGGGCTGGATCGCGGCGATCTTCGACCAGGTCCTCGCAGTCGGTGCCGCCGCCATCGCCGGACGCCCGGCGATGACCGGGACGATGACGATCCGCTTCGTGCGACCGACACCGATCGGCGCCCCACTCGAGCTCGTCGCCACCGCGGAGCCGACGGGCGCCCGCACCGTGCGGGTCACGTCCGACCTGTTCGCGGGCGGCGAGGTCACGGCGCACGCGGTAGGCATCATGGTGCAGTCGAAGACGATGCGGATCGGACTCCCGGGCGGCGACGAGTGACCGGCCCCCTCGCGGGGATCCGCGTCGTCGAGCTCGTCGGTCTCGGCCCGGGACCGTTCTGCGGGATGCTGCTCGCCGACCTCGGCGCCGAGGTGCTGCGCATCGACCGCGTCGATGCGGCGCGCGCGATCGACCGCACCCGGCCCGCGACGAACGCGATGCACCGGTCGAAGGAGGCGATCGGTCTCGACCTGAAGGCGCCCGAAGGCGTCGAGGCGTACCTCCGACTCACCGACGCGGCCGACGCCGCGTTCGAGGTCTTCCGTCCCGGCATCGTCGAGCGGCTGGGCATCGGCCCAGACGTGGCCCGGGCGCGCAACCCCGGCCTCGTCTACGGGCGCCTCACCGGGTACGGCCAGGAGGGCCCGCTCGCCGACCGAGCCGGGCACGACATCGACTACCTGGCGATCGCGGGCGCGCTCGAGCCGCTCGGTCGGGCCGACGCGCCTCCCACGCCGCCCATCAACGCCCTCGCCGACTTCGCCGGCGGGGGGATGCTCCTCGCGTTCGGGATCGTGGCTGCGCTCCTGGCCCGCACGCGGTCAGGGGAGGGCCAGGTCGTTGACGCCGCGATGGTCGACGGCGCGGCCTTGATGATGACGCCGTTCTTCGCCGCGCGCGCCTCAGGGTTCTGGGGCCCACGCGGCACGAACATGCTCGACTCCGGCGCACCCTGGTACGACTCCTACGAGACCGCCGACGGCGGTTGGCTCGCGGTTGGAGCGATCGAGCCGCAGTTCTACGCCGCGCTCCTGCACGGACTCGGGCTCGACGACGCCGACCTCCCCGACCAGCACGATCGCGATGGCTGGCCCGCCCTGCGGAGCCGGTTCGCCGCGGTGATCGCCACCCGCACGCGCGACGACTGGGAACAGCACTTCGAGGGCACCGACGCCTGCGTCGCCCCCGCGCTGTCGCCGGTCGAGGCGCCGCAGCACCCCCACAACCGGGCCCGGGGAACGTTCCTCGACATCGCCGGGGTCCCCCAGCCGGCGCCCGCACCGCGCTTCTCTGGCACACCGGCCGGCACGCCGACCGCTCCCCGCCACCCCGGCGACGACACCCCGGCGGTGCTCGCACGCTGGGGGTTCTCCGCCGACGAGACCGAACACCTCGTCACGACCGACGTCGCCATCTGACCAGCGCCCCCACACGACCGACACCGCACGACCGACCCGAACGACCGATCAGAACGACCGATCAATACGACCGACCCAGGAGGAGCACGAACCGATGCCCATCCCCGAGCAGCGCGACCTCGAAGCCGCCCGCCCCGTGATCGCCGGCTGGCTCGCGACCCGGATCCCCGGCGCCACCGACATCGAGGTGGGGTCGATCAGTGGACCGTCGTTCACCGGGTTCTCGAACGAGACGCTCCTCTTCGACGCCTCGTTCTCGCCGACTGGCTCGCCGACTGGATCGGGGGACGGCACGCGCGTCACGGAGTCGCTCGTGCTCCGCGTGAAGCCCACCCAGCACACCGTCTTCATGGAGGCTGACTTCGAGTCGCAGTTCCGGGTGCTGCGCTCCCTCGGGGAACGGACGAGCGTGCCCGTCCCGACCATGCGCTGGTTCGAGGAGGACTCGTCACACCTCGGTGCACCGTTCTTCGTGATGGACGCGGTCGCCGGGCGAGCACCGACCGACACGCCGCCGTACACCATGGGCGGCTGGCTCATCGAGGAGTCGACGCCGACGCAGCGTCGCGCGCTCGTGGAGAACGGCGTCGACGCGATGTGCGCGGTCCATGCGGTCGACTGGCAGGGGCTCGGCTTCGAGTTCCTCGACAAGCCGCAGTACGGTGCGCTCGGCTTCGAGCAGCAGCTCCGCTACTACGAAGCGTCGTTCGCGTGGGCGAACCCGGATCGGTCGCCGCCGCCCGTCGCGCAGGCGACCCTCGACTGGATCCGGGAGCACGCGCCGACCGAGGACCCCGAGATCGCCCTCTGCTGGGGTGACGCCCGGATCAACAACCAGCTCTTCGACGACGACTACTCGGTCGCGGCCGTCCTCGACTGGGAGATGGTGACGCTGGCGGACCCGATGATGGACCTCGGGTGGTGGCTGTTCGTCGACCGCCACTTCCACGAGGGCATGCCGGCGCCACGGATGGAGGGCTTCCCGACACGCGAGGAGGTCGCGGCGCGCTACGAAACCACCAGCGGCCGTGCCGTGCGCGACCTCGAGTTCTACGAGGTGTTCGGTGGCCTGCGGTTCGCGGTGGTCATGATGCGCCTCGGGGCGCTGCTCACAGAGTTCGAGATCCTCCCCGCCGACTCCGACATGGCCGACAACAACGCGGTCACACGCGTGCTCGCCGACATGCTCGGCCTGGAGAGCCCCGGCCCCGCACCGGCTGCGAGCTGGTAGGAGGCACCGTGACGCTCGAGCGCGCGGCCGGGCACATCGTCGACACCATGGTCGGGCTGCCA
This sequence comes from Acidimicrobiia bacterium, assembly GCA_046598115.1. Classification (GTDB taxonomy): domain Bacteria; phylum Actinomycetota; class Acidimicrobiia; order IMCC26256; family PALSA-555; genus DASUAO01. Next base: position 3,901 of record JBKJJI010000241.1, read on the forward strand.
CCCTCGCCCGGCGATGAGTCGTGGCGCGACGAGCTCCGCCCGCTCCTCAAGGACCGGGAGTCGCTCGAGGGCTTCGCGCACCCCGCGTCGTACATGTTCAAGAACCTGCCCGATGCGCGCTTCG
>JBKJJI010000330.1:0-5511 GCA_046598115.1 Acidimicrobiia bacterium
CAGCTGTTCTCCGAGCCGGGTGCCGGCTCGGATGTCGCCGGGTTGGCGACGCGTGCCGTCCGCGACGGCGACGAGTGGGTCATCACCGGTCAGAAGGTCTGGACGACGCTCGCCCACCTCTCGCGGTGGGGGATGCTGATCGCCCGCACCAATCCCGACGTCCCGAAGCACAAGGGTCTCACCTACTTCGTGCTCGACATGCAGGCGCCCGGCGTCGACGTCCGGCCCCTGGTCCAGATCACCGGCGACGCCGAGTTCAACGAAGTGTTCATGGAAGAGGTCCGCATCCCCGACACGATGCGGGTGGGCCCCGAGGGCGAGGGGTGGCGCGTCGCGATCACGACGCTCATGAACGAGCGCATCGCCCTGTCGGGCGCAGGATCGCTCTCGGGCGACTCGTCGGGTGGGAGCCCGAGCGAACGGCTCATCGCCCGCCACGCGCCCACCGGCGATCTGCTCGACCGCCAGCGGCTCGCGCAGCTCTTCATCGAGGACCGGCTGATCAAGATCACGAACCAACGGGCGGCCGCGAAGCGCAAGACCGGCGGCGAGGCCGGACCCGAGGGCTCGATCACGAAGCTCATGCAGGCCGAGTTCAACCAGCGTCTCCAGGACGTGGCCCTGGACCTCGAGGGGCCGAGCGGGGTCGCCTGGGAGGGTGCACCGCTCACCGGCGAAGGTGCCATGGGCTTCCTCAGCAGCGTCGGCGAGAACGCGCGCGACACCGCGCGCTCGTTCCTCCGGGCGCAGGCGAACACGATCGAGGGCGGCACCTCGAACGTCATGCGCAACATCCTGGGTGAGCGCGTCCTCGGACTCCCCAAGGAGCCCGACGCCTCCCGCGAGATGCCGTGGAAGGACGTCCCCAGGTCGACCTGACCCGGACGGTCGCTCGCACGAGAGGGTCATCGGCCGGACGGCCGTGGACCAGAGGGCCGTGGACCAGAGGGCCGTGGACCAGAAGGCGTGGAGTGGACATGTCGCTGAGCCGTAACCTGCGGCGGTTCCTGCGCAAGCGGGGGACGACCGAGGCCGAGATCGAGCGCGCCGTCGAGGGCGAGAACCTCGCGCTGCTCGTGCTCGACCGCGAGATCATGCCGGGAGCCCGGCGCTACACGATGCGCGACCTCGCCGAGCGCGGTGGCACCGACGTGGAGACGGCGCGCGCGATCTGGCGGTCGATCGGCTTTCCCGACATGCCCGACGACCGTCCAGCGTTCCGCGACACCGACGTCGCTGCGATGCGCGCGTTCCTGCGGACGTTCGCGAACCCCTGGATCGAGGACTGGTCGCTCGATCGAGGGCTTCCACAGGCCCGCGTGCTCGGCGCGTCGTTGGCGCGGAGCGCCGACGCCGTGGTGGACGAGATCGCGGCGTCGTTCGAGGCGGGGCGGGCGCGGGGGGTTCCCGACTCCGAGATGGCCGATGCGCTCGCCGGCGTCGTCGAGTTCGACGACGTGGCGCACCTCGTCGCCCACGTGTTCCGTCTTCACCTCCGGGCCTCGCTCTGGCGTCGACTGGCGGGAACGAACCCGAACCTCCCCGGCACGGTGACCGGCTCGGTCGGTTTCGTCGACCTCGTCGGGTACACCGCGCTCGTGAACGAGCTCGATCCCGAGGAGGTCGCGGCCCTGGTGAGCCGGTTCGGGCAGGTCGCCCACGACGCGGTCGTGGCCGGCGGCGGGCGCGTGGTCAAGACGATCGGTGACGAGGTGATGTTCATCGCCGACTCCGCCGAGGTCGCCGCGCACATCGCGGTCGACATGACCGCGCAGTCGTTGCGCGACGATCTCCTTCCGGCGACCCGTGCCGGGATCGCGACCGGGATGATGGTGTCGCGCGACGGCGACTACTACGGGACGGTCGTGAACCTCGCTGCCCGGCTCACCGAGATGGCCCGCCCGGGGACCGTGCTCGCGTCGGCGGAGGTCGGTGCGGAGCTCGCCGACGATGCGCACTTCTCGATGCGCCGGATCTCGGGCCGCAAGGTCCGCGACATCGGGAAGGTCGACGTCTTCCGCCTCGACCCGGCCCGGCCGCCGCGCGGCCGCCCGGTATCGTCGTCGTCGTGACGTCTGCCGCACCTGTCGACCTCGAGGGCAATCCGCTGTGCGTGCTGACGGTGCACGCGCATCCCGACGACGAGGCGTCGAAGGGCAGCGCGACGATCGCGCGCTACCACCACGAGGGCATCCGCACCGTCCTCGTGTGCTGCACCGGTGGGGAAGCGGGCGACATCCTGAACCCGGCAGTCGACACCCCGGAGGTGCGAGCGAACCTGCACGCGGTGCGCATGGCTGAGCTGCAGGCGGCTGCCGATGCGATCGGGTACGACGTGGTCCTCATGCTCGGGTACCACGACTCTGGGATGCCCGACACCGAGCCGAACGCCCGGCCCGACAATTTCGCGAACGCGTCGCTCGACGAGGCCGTGGGGCGCCTGGTCGCGCACATCCGCCAGGAGCGCCCGCAGGTGATCGTCACCTATGCCGACGACCGTTCCTTCTACCCCCACCCCGACCACATCCGTGTGCACGAGATCTCGGGCCCGGCCTTCGACGCGGCCGGCGACGCCGACCGCTACCCGCAGGCCGGGGAGCCGTGGCAGCCGGCGAAGATGTACTACACGGGGTTCTCGAAGCGTCGGGTGCAGGCGCTCCACGACGAGTTCGTCCGGCGAGGCGACGAGAGCCCGTACGCGCGGTGGTTCGACGCCGGCTTCCCCGACCGCGACGACCGGTTCACGACCTTCGTCGACGTCGGGGAGTGGCTGCACGCGCGGCGTGCGGGCCTGCTCGCGCACCGTACGCAGGTCGACCCCGACGGGCACTGGATGCGCTTGCCCGACGACGCCGTCCGACGGGTCTTCCCATGGGACGAGTACGTGCTCGCGCGTTCGCTCGTCGAGCCGCTCGACGACGGCGAGGTCGAGGACGACCTGTTCGCCCGGCTCCGAGCCGACTCCTCGGTCGGTACACTCCCGCGCTGATCGCCCATCCGAGGACGATTGCCCGCCGACGACCGCAGGGGATCACTCGATGGCGAAGTACCTGACCCAGGAATGGCTCGACGAGGGCCGTGAGCTCGCGAAGGACCAGGCGGAGACGCCCGGGGCGTCGGCGAAGATGCAACACGTCCTCTCGGGTGGGCCCGACGGCGACCTGAAGTACTACTGGGTGCTCGAGAACGGCAAGCTCCTCGAGAGCCAGCTCGGGGAGATCGCCGAGCCCGACTTCACGATGTCGATGAGCTACGACGACTCGGTCCTCATCCAGAAGGGCGAGCTCGACGTCAACGCCGCGTTCATGCAGGGTCGCGTGAAGGTCGCCGGCAACATGGGCAAGCTGATGCAGCTGATGCCGCTCACGAACTCCCCGGAGTACAAGGCACTCCAGGAGAAGGTCGGCGAGATCACGGAGTTCTGAGCCGGAGGCGGTGCATCCGGAACGCCCGGCTCGCGACCGCCCCGGCCTTCGCGTAGAAGGGGACGGGTGCGACCCACGCGATCTCTGCGCGCGCGTCGCCCCATGTGGTCTCGATGTCCTCGGCGAGCGCGGCCAGGATCGCGTGGCCCGTGCCGCCATGGCGCCGGCCCGGATCGGTGGCCATCGGACCGATCCAGCCCCGGCGGTTGACCGAGTGCGCGCCGAACGCGACCGTCTCGCCGTCCCGATCCCGCGCCGCGAAGGTGGTGCCGCGCGCCGTGCCGCGCTCGATCTCGTCGACCCAGTGGGGGAACTCCCGGCGCGCGAGGTCGATGGCGCCGTCGCCGGTCTCGCGTTCGACGACGATCTCGGCCGGGGGATCGGCGCGGAACGAGGTCGGGAGCGACATGTTGAGGCCGTGGTCGTAGGCCTCGAACCCGAGCTCCTGGAAGCACGCGAGCGCGGCCGTGCTCGTGAGGTCGACGCCGGGCCACACGTAGCGCGGCGCACAGTTCCCGGTGTGGAGCTCGCCCACACCGGCCGTCCGGGCGCGCGTCGTGACCTCGTCGACGAGCGCGCGTCCCACACCCGATCTGCGTCGCAAAGGCGCGACCGCGAGGAGGAGGATCCATCCGGTTCGGACGGTGCCGAAGTCGCGGTGCACCCAGACGACGGCGCCGTCGGGCCCGCCGAACGCCTCGGCGCCCGGACCGAAGCACGACTCCCGGAGGTCGTCGACGCTGAGCCCCTCGTCGGGCAGCGCTAGCTCGCACAGCTCGTGGAGTGTCTCCGGTGTGATGGCGTTCACCGCTCGGATCGCTGGAGGTCGCGCAGCTCGCGGAAGCCGATCACCTGCGCGCCGGCGCGGTCCAGCAGGTCGCGCAGCGACGGGTCGTGGCACAGGAACGCGTGGTCTTCGACCCGACCGGCCCAGTCTGGGTGCGACGCCCGCAGCTCGTCGGTGTCGATGGCGGGGTGGAAGTAGAGCTCGGTGACACCCGGTCGGAGGTCGAAGAGCGCGCGCTCGGCGTGCCGGCGGCCACCGACCCCGCTGTAGAGCACGAAGTGGTCGGGGAAGACGATCCCCTCCGCGCTCGACAGCTCGCGGTACGGGAAGCCCACGACCCGCTCGCCACCCGCAGGTCCCATCCGCAACGGCAGCGAGAACTCGACTGCGAGCTCGAGGTAGGCGTCGAAGAAGTCGGCGCGCAGCTGGAGCGTGCCCATGTGGCTGTCGAGATGGGTGATGTCGAAGCCCCACAGGATCGCCCGCTCGACCTGCGCGCGCAGCTCGCGGCGCACCTCGTCGAGGTCGGCATGGTCCCAGGAGTCCTCGAGGGTGCGCGGGAACCCGCCGTCGCCGTCGAGCAGGCTCGGCGCCTGGGTGATCGGCGCCCACCGGTACGTCTCCCACTCGGAGTTGAGCGTGAGATGGACGCCGACGTCGTCGCCCCGGTAGCCGGCGGCGGCGTCACGGGCCCACGGACACGGGACCATCAGCGAGGCGCTCGACGCCAGGCCGTTGCGCAGCGCGTCGTACGTCGCGACGTTCGCCGACCGGCTCGAGCCGAGGTCGTCGCAGTTGATGATGACGAGCTTCGCGTCCGGTGCATGACCGAGGCGCTCGACGAGTGTGGTCATCCGAGGCGCTCGATGATCGTCCCCGTCCCGAGCCCACCTCCACAGCACATCGTGATCAGCCCGAGCGTGCCGTCGGTGCGTTCGAGCTCGTGCAGCGCCGTGGTGACGAGCCGTGCACCCGTCGCACCGACGGGATGCCCGATCGCGATCGCGCCGCCGTTCGGGTTCACCTTCTCCATGTCGGGGTTCGACTCGCGTGCCCAGGCCAGCACCACCGACGCGAACGCCTCGTTGATCTCGATGGTGTCGAAGTCGTCGATCGCGAGCCCGGTGCGCTCCAGCAGGCGGCGGGTCGCATCGATCGGGCCGGTGAGCATCATCACCGGGTCGACGCCGACCAGGCACTGGTCGACGATCCGGGCGCGCGGCGTGAGCCCGAGCTCCTTGGCCCGGGCGAGGGACGTCATGAGCACCGCGGCAGCGCCGTCGGTGATCTGCGACGCGG
>JBKJJI010000390.1:0-6775 GCA_046598115.1 Acidimicrobiia bacterium
GTCGCAGCTCCCGCGCCCGTCGAACCGCCACCGCCACCGCCTCCGGCACCGGTGGCTCCGCCCACACCGGTGGCACCGGTCGCCCCGGCGCCTGCGCCCGTCCCGCCGCCCGCACCGGTGGCTCCTGCCCCTGCTCCTGTGGTGCCGGTCGCCCCTCCGCCCGCGCCCGCGCCGGTCGCTCCGCCCCCGCCACCGCCCGCCCCGGCACCCATCGTTCCGGCCCCGCCCGCACCTGTGCCACCGCTCGCCCCGGCACCGGTCGCGGCGGCCGCCGCGGGGAGCGCGGTCGCGCTCACGTCACCCGTGGTCCGGCGCCTCATCGCCGAGCACGGCCTCGACCCGGCTTCGATCACGGGAACCGGTGAGGGCGGACGGATCACCCGCAAGGACGTGCTCGACGCAGTCGGCGGCCCCCGGCCCGCGGCGCCCACTGCTCCCGCGGCGCCCACACCACCACTCCCCAGCGCGCCGACGCCTCCTCCCACGCCGGTCGTCGTGGCCCAGCCGGAGCCCGCACCCGAGCCCGAACCGGTGGCCGCGCCCGAACCGGAGCCGGTCCCCGAACCGCCCGCGCCCCCCGTGGCCGTCGTGCCGGTCGTCGCCCCGCCTGCTTCGACGCCCGCGCCTGCTCCGACGCCCCCTCCCGTCCCGCCCGCATCCGTCGCGCCGCCCGCACCCGTGGGACCCCCGCCGGCTCCCGCACCGGTCGTGGGGAACGATCTCGTCGTCCCGTTCACCAACATCCGGCGCCGCACGGCCGAGCACATGGTCCGGTCGAAGGCGACCAGCGCGCACGTCTACACGTCGATCGAGGTCGACTTCGAGCGCATCGTGCGCGTGCGCGACGCCGCGCGCGACGTGTGGAACGAGCGTGAGGGCTTCTCGCTCACCTACCTCCCGTTCATCGCTCGTGCGTTCTGCTCGACGGTCAACGAGTTCCCGCACGTGAACGCGAGCGTCGTCGACGAGACGCTCGTCGTGCACCGCGACGTGCATCTCTCCATCGCCGTCGACCTCGACTTCGAAGGGCTCGTCGCCCCGGTCGTCAAGGACGCCGACGGCAAGCGGCTCCGGCTCATCGCCCGCGAGATCCGCGGGCTGGCCGAGCGGGCCCGCAGCAAGCAGCTCACTCCCGACGACGTGCTCGGCGGGACGTTCACGATCACCAACCCCGGGCCCTACGGGACGTTCCTCACCCTCCCGATCATCAACCAGCCCCAGGTCGCGATCCTCTCTACCGACGGCATCACCAAGCGGCCGCGGGTGGTCGAGGGCGCCGACGGCGAAGATGTCATCGCGGTCCGCCATGTCGGGCTGCTGTCGCTCGCCTGGGACCACCGCGCGTTCGACGGTGCGTACGCGGCCGCGTTCCTGAACTCCCTGAAGCAGAACCTCGAGACCACCGACTGGGCCGCCGAGCTCGAGTAGGCGACTGGGGCGGGGAATGCCAGCGGGGGACCGTGGCACAGTTGCTACGTTCGTTGCGTGGGTGAGGTGGCCTCCCGGGAGTTGCGCAACGACACGCATGGTGTCCTGACCCGGGTGGAGCGCGGCGAGGAGGGCACCATCACCGTCGATGGACGACCGGTGGCAACGTTGCGGCCGTTGTCGCGGAGACCGCGGTGGGTCGAACGTGCCGACGTCCTCGCGCGCATCGCGCCCCTCCAGGCGGACGCTGCGCTCACGGATGATCTCGCCCGCCTCGTCCCGGAGACGACCGACGAGGCCGACCTCGGATGAGAGGGCTCGGGATCCCCGTCGTGACCCAGGACGACGACTATGACGCGGTCGCCGATCTCGAGGTGATCAGGGTCTGACCGGCAGCGGAGCAGGCTCCCGGTAGGCTGACGCCCATGGGTGGCGACGTGCTACGGGTCCGTTGGCTCGGACGCGTTGCGTACGCCGATGCCGATGCGCTCCAGCGTGCGCTGCACTCGCGAGCTGTCGACGACTACCTGCTCCTGCTCGAGCACCCGCACGTCTACACGCTCGGTCGGCGCGGCGACCCCCGGCACGTCCTCGTCCCGCCCGCGTCGGTCGGTGCCGACCTCGTCCACGTCGACCGCGGCGGCGACGTCACCTACCACGGGCCCGGCCAGCTCGTCGGCTATCCGATCCTCACCCTCCCCGACTGGCGCGACGGCGAACCCGACGTCGTGGGCTACGTCCGCCGCCTCGAATCGGTCGTGATCGCCGTGCTCGCCGACCTCGGCGTCGACGCGGCCGCGCGGCCGGGGCTCACGGGCGTGTGGGTCGGCGACGAGAAGGTCGCGGCGATCGGCGTCAAGGTGGCACGCGGCCGGACCCGGCACGGATTCGCGATCAACGTCGACCCCGACCTCGAGATGTTCGACCACATCGTGCCCTGCGGGATCCCCGACAAGGGCGTGACGTCGCTCGCGCGCCTGTTGGGACACTCCCCCGCGATGCGCGACGTGGTCGACAACGTCGAGCGTCGTTTCGCCGAGGAGTTCGCTAAGGAGCCCGAGGGCCCGACCGAGCGGGCCGACGTGTCGTGGAGCAGGGCGGCGACCGACCTCGTGGCCTTCACCCGTCAGGCCGCGACCGACGCCCAGGGCTCGGGGTCGGTCCGCCTCCTTGGTCGCCTGGCCGATGCCGGTGTCGACCTCGACGCCGTCGACACCTCGGGGCGCCGACCCGAGTGGATGCGTGTGCGCGCCGACTTCGGCGAGGGCTACCGCGCCACCCGCCGCCTCATGCGTTCGCTCGAGCTCACGACGGTGTGCGAGGAGGCGGGCTGTCCGAACATCTCGGAGTGCTGGGCCGACGGCACGGCGACGTTCATGATCCTCGGTGAGCGCTGCACCAGGGCGTGCGGGTTCTGCCTCGTCGACACCCGACACCCGCTCGCACTCGATCCACAGGAGCCGGCGCGGGTCGCCGAAGCCGTCGCCACCCTCGATCTGAGCCACGCGGTGATCACCAGCGTGGCGCGCGACGACCTCGCCGACGGTGGGGCCGAGGGTTTCGTCGCGACGATCGAGGCCATCCGTGCGCGGACACCGGAGACGCGGGTCGAGGTGCTGATCCCCGACTGCAAGGGCGAGGCGGCGTCGCTCGACGCGATCTTCGCGGCCAGACCCGATGTGCTGAACCACAACCTCGAGACGGTCGCGCGCCTCCAGCGGGCGGCGCGCCCGTCGGCCGGGTACGCGCGCTCGCTCTCGGTCCTGGCCCGGGCCAAGGATGCGGGCCTCGTCACGAAGTCGGGGCTCATCGTGGGGATGGGCGAGACCGACGCCGAGGTGCGCACCGCGATCGCCGACCTGCGCAACGTCGGTGTCGCCATCCTCACCGTCGGCCAGTACCTGCGACCCACGCCGCGCCATCTCCCGGTCGTGCGCTGGTGGACACCTGCCGAACTGGACGCCGTGGGCGCGTTCGCCGAGTCCCTCGGGTTCTCGCACGTGGAGGCCGGCCCACTCGTGCGGTCCAGCTACCACGCGAAGCGGGCTGTCCGCGCGGCGTTCGACGCCGCTGAGCCCGCCGCCGCGGTCGGCGCTTGATGGGACGGGCCCACGACGCAATCCCGAAGGCGGTCGAGCGCCTCATCGAGGCGCAGCACCTGTTCTTCGTGGCGACGGCGCCGACCGGTCCCGACGGGCACGTCAACCTCTCCCCGAAGGGTCTCGACACGTTCGCGGTGCTCGGTCCGAACGAGGTGGCGTACCTCGACCTCACCGGCAGCGGCGCCGAGACGATCGCGCACCTGCGCGAGAACGGTCGGATCACCCTGATGTTCTGCACGTTCGAGGGTCCACCGAACATCATCCGCCTCTACGGCCGCGGCGAGGCGATCCCGGTCGACGACGCCCGTGCGCCCGCCCTGCTGGCGCGGTTCCCGGAGCACCCCGGCGCGCGCTCGGTGATCCGGGTCGACGTCGATCGCGTCTCGACCTCGTGCGGGTACGCCGTGCCGCTCATGACGTACGAGGACGACCGGTCGCGTCTCACGGAGTGGGCCGAGGGCAAGGGTGCCGACGGACTTCGGGAGTACCAGGTCGAGAAGAACGCCGTCAGCATCGACGGGCTCCCGGCGCTCGCCGACGGGATCGACCGGCCCGGAACCGGGGCCTGATGGCCGCGGCGCGGATCGCACGTGTTCGCGCGCGCATGGACGAGCTCGGTGTCGATGCGCTGCTCTGCTCGGTCGGCCCCGACCTGCCCTACCTCACGGGCTACGAGGCGATGCCGCTGGAGCGGCTCACGATGCTGGTGGTCACGCGCGACGAGCCGGCGGTGCTCGTCGTCCCGCGCCTCGAGGCGCCCCGCGTGGAGGAGCGTCCCGACGTCTTCACGGTCGACGCCTGGGACGAGACCGACGATCCCGTGGCCCGCGTCGCGAGCCTCGTCGGGGATGCGCAGGTCATCGCCATCGGCGACCAGACCTGGTCCCGGTTCGTGCTCGCGCTCCAGGAGGCGCTCCCCGGCGCGCGCTTCCGATCGGCGAGTGCGGTCGTGGGGCCGCTGCGTGTCGTCAAGGACGCCGGCGAGATCGCCCGACTTCGGGACGCTGCGCATGTCGTCGACGGGATCGCGGCGGCGATGCGGGACCGGCCTTTCGCCGGGCGGACCGAGCACGACGTGCACCGCGAGCTCGTCGAGCGGATGCTCGACGGCGGGCACGAGCGGGCGAACTTCGCGATCGTGGCGAGCGGCCCCAACGCCGCGAGCCCGCACCACGATCCGACCGACCGCGTGATCGAGCCGGGCGACATCGTGCTGTGCGACTTCGGCGGGACGCGTGCCGGGTACTGCTCCGACATCACCCGGATGTTCTCGGTCGGTGAGCCGAGGCCGGAGGTGCGCGATGCCTACGCTGCCCTCGTGGACGCCCAGGAGGCTGCAGTGCGGAGTGCGGTCGTCGGGGTGAGCTGCGCGTCGGTGGATCGTGTCGCCCGCGACGCGTTGACCGCCGCCGGGCTCGGCGATCTGTTCGTCCACCGGACGGGTCACGGGATCGGGATGGATGCGCACGAGGACCCGTACCTCGTGCGCGGGAACGACGAGGCCCTGGTCGCAGGCCACGTGTTCAGCATCGAGCCCGGTGTCTATGTGCCCGGTGCGTTCGGTCTGCGGCTCGAGGACATCGTGGTGGCGACCACGGACGGTCCGGAGCGGCTCAACGAGGCACCGCGCGACCTCGCGATCGTCGGCTGAGGCTCCGCCGGTGAACCTCGACCTCGCGAGCGTCCTGCTCCAGTGGGCTGCGGGTGGGCTCCTCGGACTGTGGGTCACCGCACGCCGACGCGTCGTCGGGGTCGGGTACGGCTGGCTGCTGCGCTCCACGTTCGCGGTGCTCGCGCTCGGTGGCGTCGCAGCCGGCATGGCGAACGACGACGGAGGGATGGGCGCGAGCCTGCGCGACGGTGCGGGGATCGCGATGGTGCTCCTCGCGCTGCTCGGCCTCGCGGTCTCGGTGCGGCGACGTGCCACCCCGGCGCGGATCCCGCCGATCCTCGATCTCCTCGCCGCCGCGGCGGGGTTCACGGCCCTCGCGGGCGCCGCCGAGGTGCTCGGAGGTCCCTACGCCCTCTCGCTCGCGCGTCTGGCAGTAGGGGCGGTCTTCCTCGGCCTCGTCACGGACGCGATGCTCCTCGGCCACTGGTATCTCGTACAGCCGGGGCTCGGGCGCGAGCCGTTGCGCGAGATGGTGCGCCTCGCTGCGCTCTCCTGGCCGGTGCAGGTCGCGGTGCTGCTGATCCCCACGGGGATGGGATCGGTGCTCTCGGGCTCGATCGACGACGGGTACGGCGGACTGCTCGGCTGGACGTGGATCGTGAGCGCGCTGACCACCATCGCGCTGCTCGGCGTCACGTGGCTGGCGCTCAAGGAACAGATGTACTCCGCGGTCATGGCTGCGACGGGCCTGCTGTACCTGGCGATCCTCACCGCGTTCGGCACCGACGTACTCGCCCGCGCCACACTCGCGACCTAGAGTTCCGAGCTGATGCCGGCGCCTGTCGAGACGGAGGGGGACTCCGTCACGCCTCCGGAATCCGGTGCGTCGGACGCGACCGACGCACCGGGAATCGGCGCACGCTTCCGATCGGGGTGGTCCGCGTTCGTCCACCGGTGTCCGCGCGGCCCGGCGATGCTTGTGCTGATCCTCCTCGTCTTCACCCTCAACGGTGTCACGAGCCATGAGGTCAGCCAGGTCTCCAAGATCGACGAGCGGTACTGGATCGACCACCTCGTGCGCGGCTCGCGGTTCGAGGTCACCCAGTCGGGCGATCGTCTGACCGACGACGCCGTCTACGAGCTGTGCATCCGGGGCGGTTCCGGCGGCGTCGAGCCCCCGCGCAGTGGGTGCCACCTCGGCCGGATCGACCCGGAGCGGTACGTGTGGGAGGGCGTGAACATCGCCGGGCACTCGCCCTTCTACTTCCTCGTCACCGGTCCGCTCGCCCGCGTGTTGCGCGCGACGCCGCTCGACCTGCTGCCGAACGACAGCATCGTCACCTGGGCGCGTCTGCTCGGATCGGCGTGGCTGCTGCTCGGGTGGTACCTCGTCCTGCGCATCGGCGATCTCGTGCGTGTGAACCGCCGCACGCTCACGACCGCGCTCGTGTTCCTCTCGGCGACTCCCGCGCTGCTCCACGCGTCGACGATCGTGAATCCCGACCAGACCGCGGTGCCATCGGGCGCGGCGGTCCTGCTTGCTGCCCTGGCCTGGGAGCGGCGGGGGAAGGGCATCAAGCAGGACCGCCGCGCCCGATGGCACCGCGGTCTGGTCGGGATTCACGATCGTCGA
>JBKJJI010000169.1:0-7722 GCA_046598115.1 Acidimicrobiia bacterium
CGCCTTGGCCCATCCGAAGGATTGCAGCGGGCCACCCGCGACGCCCCGATCGACCGCGCGGCGGGTGCGCGCGGTTCGCCCACCGGTGATGCGCTCGGCCACGGCTGCCGAGCGTACCCCGCGGACGGAGGCGGCTCTCCGCCGCCGCGGCGAGCCGGCGACTGGCCGCTCGGGGAAGACCGCATGCCCGCGATGCACCGCGCCGAGCGGTGGGTACCGGTCGTCGTCTTCGCGAGCCAGGAGGGAGCCGCGCCCGACCGTCGACGGGCGCTGGGGCTCGGGGCAACCGACGCGGTCAGCGAGTGGGGCCGACCTCTTCCGCGAGATCACGCGGGTGCTCGGCTGAGGGCACCGCTACCGTGACCTGCGTGCTCCTCGTGGCCGAAGACGACGCGTTCGCCGGGCACGATCCCGGGCCCGGCCACCCGGAGCGCGTCGAGCGACTCGCTGCAGTTGCCGACGGGATTCGCGCCTCCGGCGTGACCGACGCGCTGGTGCCGCTCGAACCCCGTGATGCATCGACCGCCGAGCTCACGAGGGTCCACGACCCGGCACTGCTCGAGCGGGTGGAGACGCTCGCGGCGCGCGGCGGCGGAGGGATCGACGCCGACACGGTCGCGTCCGCGGGGTCGTGGGACGCTGCGATCCGCGCGGCGGGCGCCGGCCTCGCGGCCGTCGACGCGCTCGAGTCGGGCGGCGGGCGCGCCGCGTTCCTGGGTGTGCGCCCGCCCGGCCACCATGCGACCGGCCGCGTGCCGATGGGCTTCTGCCTGCTGAACAACGTGGCGGTCTCGGCCGCGGCCCTCGCGGCGCGGGGGCAGCGGGTCGCGATCGTCGACTACGACGCCCACCACGGCAACGGCACCCAGGACATCTTCTGGGACGACCCGCGGGTGTTGTACGTCTCGCTCCACGAGTGGCCCCTCTACCCGGGATCGGGGCGACTCGACGAGACAGGTGCGGGGGAAGGGGAGGGAACGACCTGCAACCTCCCGCTGCCGTCCGGCGCGACCGGCGACGTGTACCTCCGGGCGTTCGAGGAGGTCATCGAGCCGATCGCCGAGCGGTTCGCGCCGGACTGGGTGTTGGTCTCGGCCGGCTTCGACGCGCATCGCGCCGACCCGCTCACGGGGCTTGCCCTCTCGGCGGGCGACTACGCGCTCCTCGCGGCACGCGCCGCGGCGTTGGCTCCCGTCGGGCGGGCGGTGGTGTTCCTCGAGGGGGGCTACGACCTCGCGGCCGTGCGCGATTGCGTCGCGGTCACGCTCCCCGCGTTGCTCGACGAACCGGTCCGGGCCGACGAGCGTCCGACGTCCGGCGGTCCCGGCAACGACGTCGTCGACGCCGCCCGCGCCCGCTGGACCCGCTGATCCCGCGTTCCCCGACCGTTTCGGCGTCGTCAGGCGTCGTCGGGGCCCGTGCCGCCGGTCGCGCTGGAGGGGGCGGCGTCGGCGCGGAGCAGCTCGGCGAGGCCGCCGACGGCACCGAAGAGGCCCGACATCTCGGTCGGCAGGAAGATCTTCGTGGCTTGCCCGTCGCTGATGCGGGCGAGCGCGTCGAGGTACTTCAGGGCGAGGATGTCGCTCGTCGGGTTCCCCTCGTGCATGGCGGCGAAGACCAGCGCGATCCCCTGGGACTCACCCTCGGCGACCGCGATCTGCCGGTACTTCTCGGCGTCGGCGACGCGCGACATCGCTTCCGCCCGGCCCTGGGCATCGAGGATCGCCGACTGCTTCGCTCCCTCGGCCTCGGTGATGGCTGCTTCGCGGATGCCCTGCGCCTTCGTGACCTGCGCGCGACGCTCGCGCTCGGCCTTCATCTGGTTGTGCATCGACGCCACGACGTCGGGCGGTGGGTCGATGCGCTGGATCTCGACGCGCACGACGCGCGTCCCCCACTTGTCGGTCGCGTCGTCGAGGATCTCGCGCAGCTTCGTGTTGATGGTCTCGCGCGAGGTGAGGGCGGCGTCGAGCTCCATGTCGCCGATCACGTTCCGCAGGTTCGTCTGCGCGAGCTTCGTCACCGCGAGCTGGAAATTCGCGACGTTGTACACGAGGCGCTGCGGGTCGGTGGCCTCGTAGTAGATGACGGCGTCCACGGACACGACGACGTTGTCGGAGGTGATGACCTCCTGGGGCGGGACGTCGGTCACCTGCTCGCGCATGTCGACGGTCAGCATGCGGTCGATGAAGGGCAGGATGATCCTGAGGCCCGGGTCGACGGTGAGCCGGAATCGCCCGAGGCGCTCGACGACGCCGCGCTGGTACGGGCGGACGATCCGGACGGATCGCAGCGCCACGAAGAACAGCACGACGGCAACGACCGCGAGCACGATGACTGGTACCACGACCTCCCCTTTCTCATTCGCGAGCCGCGCGCGCAGGCTTGCCCGGAGCGGGCTACCCCGGAGCGGGCTCGCTCGACTGGGCTGCGCCGACGACGAGGCGCGTGCCTCGCACCGACAGCACTTCCACCTGCGTACCGGCCGGGATCGATGTCGAACCGTCCGTCTCGGCGCGCCACTCGTCGCGCTCGACGCGCACGCGTCCGGTGCCGTGCGGATCTCCCGGGATCTCCTCGAGCACGATGCCGAGCCGTCCCACCCAGCGGGTCGCGCCCTCCTGGGCCTCGTCGCCCTGCTGACGAGCGAGCCGGCGGCCGAGGGGGACGAGGAGCGCGAGGGCCGCAACGCTCACGACGACGAAGAGCGCCCACTGCAGACCGAGGGGCCCGTCCATGAAGGCCACCACCGCAGCCGCGGCCGCGCCCAACGCGAACGAGAGCAGGAAGAACGTGCCGGGCAGCCCGAGCTCGCCGAGGGTGAGCGCCCCGGCCAGCCCCAGCCAGATCCAGCGCCACGTCTCGGGGGAGTCCACGTCGGCGACGGTACACCGGCGCGGTACGGGATGTTCTGCGGTTCTGGTCCCGGTTCCGACGGGTGGCGATGGGACAATGGCCCGATGGAGGTCCCGGCGCGCCTGCGGCGTTACTACGACGCCGCCGCCGCGCCCGCCCAGCTCGCGGCGCGCCTCGCGGCGGCGGGGCACGAGTGCTATCTCGTCGGCGGCACCGTGCGCGACGCCCTGCTCGACCGCGCCGACACCGATGTCGACCTCACGACGGACGCGCGACCGGACACGATCGAAGCCGTCGTCCGGGGCTGGGCCGACGCGGTGTGGCTGCAGGGCCAGCGCTTCGGGACCATCGGTGCCGAGAAGGACGGCCTTCGGATGGAGATCACCACCTTCCGGGGCGACCTGTACCGACCGGAGAGCCGCAAGCCCGAGGTCACCTATGCGGACCGGATCGAGGACGACCTGGCGCGGCGCGACTTCACCATCAACGCGATGGCGCTCGCCCTCCCCGAGCCGCGGCTCGTCGATCCGCACGGCGGCGCGGTGGACCTCGCGAACCGGCGCCTCCGGACGCCGCAGGCGCCCGAGCGTTCCTTCGCCGACGACCCGCTGCGGATGCTGCGCGCGGCCCGGTTCGTGGCCGCGTTCGGCCTCGAGCCCGACCGCGACCTCGTCGCGGCGATCGAGTCGATGCGCCATCGCCTGGAGATCGTGAGCGTGGAGCGGATCCGCGACGAGCTCGAACGCCTCGTCGCGGTCGACGACCCGACCGCGGGCCTCTGGATGCTCTGCGAGACGGGGATCTCCGACGAGTTCCTCCCCGAGATGAACGCGATGCGTCTCGAGCAGGACCCCATCCATTCGCACAAGGACGTCCTCGCCCACACGATCGCCGTCGTGTGCAACGTCCGGTCGGGCGACCCCCTCGTGCGGCTCGCGGCGCTGTTCCACGACGTCGGCAAGCCGAAGACCCGGTCCTTTGCATCGGGCGGCGTCTCGTTCCACCACCACGAGGTGGTCGGCGCGCGGATGACCGAGGAGCGCATGCGCGCCCTGAAGTTCCCGAACGACACGGTCGAGGCGGTCACGAAGCTCGTCTATCTCCACCTGCGGATCCACACGTACGCGATGGGCTGGACCGACAAGGCGGTCCGTCGCTACGTGCGCGACGCCGGCCCGCTCCTCACACAGCTCAACGAGCTCCAGCGCGCCGACTGCACGACGCGGAACGTCCGCAAGGCCGCGACGCTGGCGCGCCGGATGGACGACCTCGAAGCGCGCATCGAGCAGCTGAGGGCCGAGGAGGAGCTCGACTCGATCAGGCCGCCGCTCGACGGGCGCCAGGTCATGGAGTTCCTCGGCGTCGACCCCGGGCGCGTGGTCGGGGAGGCGCTCGACTTCCTCCTGGAGGCCCGCCTCGACGACGGGCCGATTCCCGAGGCCGAGGCGTACGAGCGGCTCACCGCGTGGGCCCGCGAGCGGGGGATCGAGCCCGCCGGCACGTAGACCGGCTCGCTACTCCGGCTGCGCTTCGGGTGTCGCTTCCGGCCGGGGCCTCGCCGACGCGTCGTCGTGCTCGTCGTGGAACGCCTTCTCCACCTGGTACAGGACGACGAGCAGGAACATCGTGATCACGCCGAAGGCGACGTCGATGTGCACGCTGCCCTCCACGAACGACTTCGCCGTGGCGCTGAACCCGTAGAAGATCAGCGAGAACACGACGTTGTGCAGCACCTTCCCCGCGAAGAGCGGGATGGCGATCCGCCGGACGCCGTACTTCACCATCGCGAGCGGGATCACGACCGTGTCGTCGGGGAGCACCGACCCCGCCCAGACGAACACGATCCACTTGACGTGCTTGGGCTTCTCCTCGGCCTGGCGCAGCACCCACCGGAAGAGGCGACTCTGGTGGAGGTTCTTCTTGCGACGCAGGACGCGGTCCGCGATGTGGTATTTCACGACCTCACCGAAGCCCGCACCGACGCCGGCCGCGACGCCGAGCACGATCATGTCGACGAGCGACGCGCCGCTGATCGCTGCGGCCAGGAGCGGGAGCGTGTACGGGATCTGGATCAGGACGACGCAGTTCGACACGAACGCGACGAACAGCATCCCGATCGCGCCCAGCCCCTTCGTCGCGTCGAACGAGTCGACGAGGCTCTGATCGAGGTCGCCGAACGCACCGATCCGGGAGAGGGCCCCGATCCCGCCGAGGACCACGGCGCCGATCGCCGTGTACTTCAGCTCGACCCGACGGTGTCGCACCCAGGTGCAGAAGCGCCCGGGTGGTTCAGCAGTAGAGGGCACGCCAGTGGGGACGCGCGACGAGGCGCTTCGTCCAGGTCCGGAAGAACCAGTGCAGCAGCCGGAACGTCCACCACCCGAGGGCGGTGGCGGGTCGCGTCGTCGGCGTGCTCGCGGCAGCATCCGCGTCGGCTCGCGCGCGCAGCTCCGCGACGAGCGCCGGGTCGCGGGTGAAGACGTTGAGCTCCTTCTGGGTGAGCGCTTCGATCTCCTGGAAGTTCAGCGACCCGAACATCGCGACCTCGTCGTCGACGATGAGCATCCGGGCGTGGGTCATGCCGTCGCTGCCCTCGTAGTCGAGGACCTCGATGTCGGGGCCGTGGAGCCTGCGCCGGAGCTTGCGCGCCCAGACCCGGTTGTAGATGTGGTTCGGGCGTCTCGGCGCGATGACGCGGACCCGCACGCCTCGGCGAGCCGCGTCGAGGAGCGCCCGCTCGACCTGGTCGCCGCAGAGGTACGGCGACTCGAGCACGATGCTGCGTCGAGCTCCGGCGATGAGGTCGAGCGCGGCCCGCAGGACCGTCGGCCGCCCCGCGCACTGGTTCAGGGCGAAGTCGCGGTCGCCGCTCGGCTCGGTGAGCGCGGTCGTGCTCCCGGCCCAGGTGCTGTCGAAGTCGACGACGAAGTCGTCGACGACGGGTCCGGTGAGCCGGACCATGAAGTCGTGCCAGGCGAAGTTGTGCTCGGAGATGTTGATACCGCCGGTGTACCCGATCCGACCGTCGACGACGACCATCTTCT
Organism: Acidimicrobiia bacterium; assembly: GCA_046598115.1. GTDB lineage: Bacteria > Actinomycetota > Acidimicrobiia > IMCC26256 > PALSA-555 > DASUAO01. Next base: position 5,901 of record JBKJJI010000169.1, read on the forward strand.
TGTGGTCGCGGTACAGCAGGTAGCGATAGAGCCTCCCCGCCGGCGCGACCCGCTTGACCGCGACACCCCCGGCGGAGAGGCGCGCGAGGAGCGCCGCGGTGCGGACCCGCTCACCCTGGACGGTCCGACGGCGGGCGAACGTGAACGGGTACACGTCGTCGGCGATGACGTCGGTGTAGCCGTCGAGGATGACCCGGACCTCGACGCCGGCCGCGACCCGCTCGAGCAGGAGTTGCGCGAGCTCCTCCCCCGGGGCGTCACCTTCGAAGGTCGAGAACTGGACCCTGAGCGTCTCGCGGCACGACGCGAGGTCGGCGCGGAGCGCGTCGAAGAACGCGGGTCCACCGGTGATGACCTGGGGTTGGCGCACGGGCTCGGAGTTGTCGGATGCAGGTCGTGACGACCGCCTCGATCACTCGCCCCGGGCGAACGCCTCCACCATGTCGCGCGCCTCTTCGTCGGTGTACTGCACCGGCGGCGACTTCATGAAGTACGCCGACGGTCCGAGGAGGGGTCCGCCGATGCCGCGGTCGAGGGCGACCTTGGCGCAACGGACGGCGTCGATGATCACGCCGGCCGAGTTCGGGGAGTCCCAGACCTCGAGCTTGAGCTCGATGTTCAGGGGCACGTCGCCGAAGTTGCGGCCCTCGAGGCGGATGTAGGCCCACTTGCGGTCGTCGAGCCACGGGACGTGGTCCGACGGTCCGATGTGGACGTTCTCCGCCTCGACGACGTGGTCCATCTGGCTCGTCACCGACTGGGTCTTGGAGACCTTCTTGGACTTCAGCCGCTTGCGCTCGAGCATGTTCTTGAAGTCCATGTTGCCGCCGAAGTTGAGCTGGTAGGTGCGGTCCAGCTCGACGCCGCGGTCCTCGAACAGGCGGGTGAGGATGCGGTGGACGATCGTGGCGCCGACCTGGCTCTTGATGTCGTCACCCACGATCGGGACACCGGCGTCCTCGAACTTCTTCGCCCACGCGGGGTCGCTGGCGATGAACACCGGGATCGCGTTGACGAATCCGACACCGGCGTCGAGGCAGGCCTGCGCGTAGAAGCGCTGTGCGTCCTCAGAACCGACCGGGAGGTAGCTCACGAGCGCGTCGGCCTTGGTGTCGCGCAGCACCTGGGCCACGTCGACCGGCGCGAGCGGGGACTCCTCCACGAGCTCGCGGTAGAATTCGCCGAGACCGTCGAACGTCGGGCCCCGCTGGACCTGGACGCCGAGCTCGCCGACGTCGGCGAACTTGATGGTGTTGTTCGGGCCGGCGTCGATCGCCTTGCCGAGGTCGAGGCCGACCTTGGCCGCGTCGACGTCGAACGCCGCGACGAACTCCACGTCACCGACGTGATAGCCGCCGAGCTCGACATGCATGAGACCGGGAACGTCTTCGTTCGGATCGGCGTCCCGGTAGAACTCCACGCCCTGGACAAGGCTGCTCGCGCAGTTCCCGATTCCGGCGATGGCCACACGGACCTTGCGTGCACTCATTTCGAGGCTCCTTCTTGGACTGGGTCTTGGACTGGGTCTTGGACTGGGTCTTGGACAGGCGCGAGCTCGGCGTGCTCGAGAGCGATGAGCTCCTCGATCCACTCGAGATCGCGCTGGGTCGAACGGGTTCGGTGCTCGCGGAGCGAGCGGGTGTAGCGGTCGTCGGAGATGGCGGACTCGGTGCGGCTCGGGCGGCGGGCGCCGTCGAGGCGCTCCACGAGCGACTGGCGTCGGCGCCCGAGGAGCTGGAGGCGGGCGTCGCCGGGCAGGTGGCGGCAGAACGCGAGCCTGAGTGCGAACGCGCGCTCGTCGTCGGCGCGGTCGTCGTCGGCG
>JBKJJI010000302.1:0-5135 GCA_046598115.1 Acidimicrobiia bacterium
CGACGAGCTGCGAGCCGCCGTACGTGGCTACCGCGATGCGCTGGCTGCCCACAAGGAGGGGATCAACCGCCTCAACGTCTACCCCGTCCCCGACGGCGACACCGGCACGAACATGGCGTTGACGCTCGAGTCGGTCTGCAAGGAGGTCGGCTCGGCGACCCGGATGGGCGATGTCTGCCAGGCCCTGGCACACGGGTCCCTGATGGGCGCCCGCGGCAACTCGGGCGTGATCCTCTCCCAGATCCTGCGCGGTCTCGCCGACACCTTCCGCTCGCTGGACGCGATCGAGGCCGCGCACTTGACCGCGGCGCTCCGCGAGGCGTCCGACGCCGCTTACCAGGCGGTGATGCGCCCGGTCGAGGGCACGATCCTCACCGTCGTCCGCGAGGCGGCCGAGGCGGCCGAGGCGGCGTGCAAGTACGGTGCCGTCACGCTCGAGGCCGTCCTCGAGCGCGCGGTCGCCGCGGCCCACGAAGCGGTCGCGAACACTCCTGAGCTGCTCCCCGTGCTCAAGGACGCGGGAGTCGTCGATGCCGGCGGTCACGGGTTCACGCTGCTCCTCGACGCGTTCCTGCACGTCGTCGACGGTCGTCCCGTCCCCGAGCCCGAGATGGTCACCACGCCCGCGGTCGTGTCGGCCCATCAGGAGGGCAGCGACCTCTCGTCGCTGCGCTACGAGGTCATGTACCTGCTCGAGGCCGAGACCGCGACCATCCCGTCGTTCAAGGAGACGTGGGGGGCGCTCGGCGACTCGATCGTGGTCGTGGGTGGCGACGGGCTCTGGAACTGCCACGTGCACACGAACGACATCGGCGGGGCAGTCGAGGCGGGGATCCAGGCGGGACGCCCGCGTGAGATCCGGGTCACCGACCTCATCGAGCAGGTGGAAGAAGAGCAGTGGGTGCGTTCCGCCGCCGACGGCGACGGCGATGGTGGTGACGCGGTCGAGGTGCCGCAGGTCGCGACCGCGATCGTCGCGGTCGCGGTCGGTCGAGGGCTCCAGCGTCTGCTGCGCTCCGTCGGCGTGCACGAAGTCGTCGCCGGGGGCCAGTCGATGAACCCGTCGACGGGACAGATCCTCGAAGCCGTCGATCGTGCGCCGTCGGAGTCGGTCATCGTCCTGCCGAACAACAAGAACATCATCCCGGTCGCCAAGAAGGTCGACGAGCTGACGCGGCGGTCCGTCGGCGTGGTCCCCACCGACGCCGTCGTGGAGGCGCTCGCCGCGCTCGTGTCGTACGACCCCGACGCGGCGATCGACGTCAACCTCGCGGCCATGATCGAGGCCTCGAACCGGGTGCGCTCGGGTGAGATCACGCAGGCGGTGCGCGACAGCGTCGCCGAGTGCGGCGACATCTCGAAGGGCGACTGGATCGGCATCACCCGCGACGGCATCTGCGTCGCGACGACCTCGGCCATCGACGCCACCCTCGCCCTGATCGACACGCTCGTCGACGACGACGCCGAGCTCGTCACCATCCTCGTCGGAGCCGACGCACCGTCGGGCGGCACCGCGCGCATCCGCGAGCACATCGGCCTCGAGCACCCCCACGTCGAGGTCGAGGTCCACGAGGGCGACCAGCCGCTGTACCCGTACCTCGTCGGGGTGGAGTAGCGGGCCGGGTGGCGGACCGACCCGATCCAGGGTCGACCGGCCTCACGCTGCGGGAGCTGCGCGAGCGCCCGCTCTCGGATCTCCGCTCGGTGGGCGACAGCCTCGGGCGACGGCTCGGTGAGATGGGCCTCGAGACCGTGCTCGACCTCCTCGAGCACTACCCCCGTCGCTACCACGACCGCACGAACGTCCAGGAGATCGCGTCGCTCGAGGTGGGAGAGCAGGCGACGGTCAGCGGGACAGTGAAGAAGGTGTCGACGCGTCGGCCGCGTCGCGGTCGCCCGATCGTCGAGATGGAGGTCTTCGACGGCACGTCGTACCTCAAGCTCACGTTCTTCAACCAGGAGTACCGGGCGAAGATCGCCGAGGACACCGAAGTGTCGGTGTTCGGGAAGGTTGACCTCTACCGCGGTCGGCGCCAGATGGTGAACCCGGCGGTCGACGTGCTCGACGCCGGTGGTGCCGAGGACGCGAGCGATCGGGCGACGACCGGTGTGCTCCTCCCGGTGTATCCCCAGTCGGGGAAGGCGGGGATCAACAGCTGGGAGATCCGCAAGGTCGTGGCCGAGCTCCTCAAGCGCTCCGCGCCGCGCGCGTTCGCGGATCCGCTCCTCGACGACGAGCTCGCCCCGCTCGGGCTCGTCGACCGGACGACGGCGTACAACGGCATCCATCGTCCTTCCGCGATGGACCAGGCGCTGACGGCGCGGGCGCGCTTGACGTTCGACGAGTTCCTCCGCATGCAGGTCGGGCTCGTCGCCCGCAAGCGCGCGATCGAGGCCGAGCGGTCGGGGATCGAGCACCGCATCGACGGTCCCCTCGTGCCTGAGTTCCACGCGTCGCTGCCGTTCGCGCTCACCGACGACCAGCGCAGCGTCATCGACCAGATCAGGCACGACCTCGAGGCGGCGGCGCCGATGCACCGGCTGCTCCAGGGCGAGGTCGGCTCGGGCAAGACGGTGGTCGCGCTCACTGCGCTGCTGATCGCGGTGCAGGGTGGGTACCAGGGTGCGTTCATGGCGCCGACGGAGGTGCTCGCCGAGCAGCACGAGCTGACGATGCGCCGGCTGCTCGAAGGGCTCACCGTTCCCGAGGAGGGCTCGCTGCTGGGAGAGCGTCCGCTGGGTGTCGCGCTCCTCACCAACCGGACCACCGCCGCGGAACGTCGGCGGATGTCCGAAGGGCTGCTCGCGGGGCAGGTCGACATCGTGGTCGGCACGCACGCGCTCATCTACGACGGCGTGCAGTTCGCGCAGCTCGGGCTCGTCGTGATCGACGAGCAGCATCGCTTCGGGGTCGAGCAGCGCGACCTCTTGCGCGGGAAGGGCGACGAGCCGGACGTGCTGGTGATGACGGCGACGCCGATCCCGCGCACGGCCGCGATGCTGATCTACGGCGATCTCGACCGCTCGGAGCTGCGCTCGTTGCCTGTGGGCCGTGCGTCGATCACGACCGAGCTGGCGGGGGCGAGCCACCTCGAGCGGGTGCCGGTGTACGACCGGGTGCGGGCAGAGGTCGCGGCCGGCCGCCAGGCGTACGTGGTGTGCCCGCTCGTCGACGGTTCGTCGAAGCTCGAGGCGAAGGCCGCGACCGAGGAGCTCGCGGGCCTGCGCCTCGGCCTGCTGCACGGGCAGATGCCGTCCGCCGACAAGGAGGCGGTGATGCGCGACTTCCGCGCCGGTTCGGTCGATGTGCTCGTCGCGACCACGGTGATCGAGGTGGGCATCGACGTCCCGAACGCCACCGTGATGGTCGTGGAGGACGCCGACCGCTTCGGTCTCCTCCAACTCCATCAGCTGCGGGGTCGCATCGGTCGCGGCGCCGACGCGTCGTACTGCTACCTGCTCGCCGACCCGACGACTCCCGAGGGGCAGGCGCGGCTGGAGGCGATGCGCGACAGCCTCGACGGCTTCGAGCTCGCCGAGCGCGACCTCGAGATCCGGGGCGCAGGCGAGGTGTTCGGCGAGCGCCAGTCGGGCTTCAGCGACCTCAAGCTGGGTCGCTTGCCGCGCGACGAAGAGGTGGTGATGCGGGCACGCGAGGTGGCGGAGCGCGTGCTCGACGCCGACCCGGAGCTGGTGCACCACGAGCAGCTGCGCGCCGAGGTCGAGGACCTGCTCGGCGACGCGGTGGAGTTCCTGTTCAAGAGCTGAGGCCGGTGCACGAGCCGAGGTCGGTGCGCAGGGGACTGATGCTGCCGGGCGTCCGGTGCGGCCTCACGCCGCCGCGCGTTTGGCGCGGCCTTCCGGTCGGCTCGATGCGGCGTCGCGGTCGGTCATCCTGGGCGGCGGCTCGAGGGTACGGGTGCCGTCGGGGTGCTCGGTGAGGCGCCAGCCGTCGGTCTTCTTGCGGTGGTGCTGGCAGCACATGCCGCGGACGTTCTCGACGGTGGAGTCGCCGCCTTCGCTGACCGGTGTGGCGTGCTCGTTGTCGAGGCGGGCGGCGCGGCCGCAGCCGGTGATCGAGCAGGTGGCGTCGCGGGCCGCGACGAGCTGGGCGAGCGCCGCGGTGACCTTCCGACCGGGGCGGGCGAAGGTGCGGACGTCCTGTCGAACCTCGACCAGGATCGACAGCACGGCAGCGCCGACCTCGCCGCCACCGAGCATGGCGCATGCGTGCTCGATCGGTACGGGACCGAGACCCGGGATCTCGCAGCGTCCACCGTTCGCCGACTGGGCGTCGCGCACCTCGCCGGCGAGGAGCGTGGCAGCGTCGACGTGGACGACGACGTGGTCGCGGGTCTTCGCCCGGCCGCGTGGCGTGGCTGCACCCTGCCGGCCCGCGCCGTCGCGGGCGCAGCGGGCCATGCCGAGCAGGCCGTCGAATGCGATCGCCTCCGGGGTGTCGCGCTCGCCCTGCAACTGCGTTCTTGCGGCATCCCAGGCGCTGTCGTCGAACGGCGCGAGGCACGCCTCGATCTCGGCGCCGAGCGCGACCGGGCCCTCGAGGTGGAGATGCCACGTGCCGTCACGGCTGATCCAGCGGCGTCGGCGGCGCTCCCGGTGGATCCGCTCGGCCCGTTCGCGGGCGTCAGCCGCGGTAGCGAGCACCCGGGCCGCCTCGGTCTTCGCCGACTGCAACCCTTCCCATTGCGCCTTCTGGAGCACCCGCCGCTCAGCGGTCTCGCCACCCACGGCCGTGGCCGCGGTGACCTCACGGGCCGCGGTGAGCGAGAGGGCGCCCGAGCGCAGGGCCCGGTCGGTGGCCGAGCCTTCGTGGAGCGCCTCGGTGACCGCCAACGCGTCGCGGGCGACCCCGATCGACGAGCCCGACAGGTCGGCCAGCCACTCGGCCGGCGACACCGCGGGGACGCGGCTCTCCAGATCGCGGGCCCACGCGCCGCTCGTCGCACACCGACGGGCACCGAACGCCTTCACCGTCGCACCGAGCCGCTCGATCGACGCACCGACCCGCGTGAGCGCGACCGCGTCGTGCCCGTCGAGCCGGGCCGCGTCGAGATCCTCGACCGCCGCCTTGCGGTCGGCTTCGATACGCGTCCACCGGTCCATACCCCCATCCA
>JBKJJI010000402.1:0-2977 GCA_046598115.1 Acidimicrobiia bacterium
CGACGAGCTCCCACGCGACCGCACGACCGTTGCGCTGCTGGCCCATCGCGCGCATGGGGTCGCCGTCGGGCGACTCCACCTTCACGACATCGGCGCCGAGGTCGCCGAGCAGCGCACCGATCTGCGGTGCCGAGTAGAGGGTCGCGACCTCGAGGACCCGCAGGCCGGCGAGCGGGCCCCCGAACGGATCGGGCAGGGGACCGGGCGCCGAACCAGGGAGGGGACCGGACATGCCGAACGGCAGCGTCAGTCCTTCAGCTCGATGAGGATCTCGCGGTAGGGCTTGGTCCCGGTGTTGCGCGCCGTCTCGATGCCACCCTTGGTCGTGAAGAACACGTTCCCCGGTGCCACGTCGCCCTCGACCGGTCCCGGCGGGTACTCGCCGTGCGTGTCGGGCTCGAAGTCGCCGGTGATCTTGTCGCCCTCGAGCTGGACGAGCAGGTAGTCGTGCTCGTGCTCGTGCGTGTCGGACGACTCCCCCGGCGCGAGCGCGAGCTCCCAGACGCGCACCCGGTCGTTCTCGAACAGCACCGTGGTGCCGACATCGCCCAACGTTCCCTCACCCATCAGGACCGCTCCTCATTCTCCAGGGATGTCGGGAGATCGTACGAGAAAACGATCAGGCCTTGAAGCCGGCCAGGACCTGCTTCCACCGCTCGGGGTCGCTCTCGTACGGCGCATAGAACGACAGCCGATCCACGATCCCTCCGTAGCGGGCGAGCATCGCCTTCGGAACCGCTTCGGGCTCGGCGACCACCGCGAACTCCTCGAGGATGTCGTCGGTGATGAGCGCACCCATCGTCACCCACTCGCCCTGCTTCGAGAGACCGTTCAACTCGGTCTGCAGGTCGCCCCAGCCGTGCAGCTCGAGCACGCCGCGGTACGCGGGTGTCGACCCGTAGAACGCGATCTGCTGCTTCGTGCCCGCCCGCGCCTTCACGAACTCCTCTTCGTCGGTCCCCGCGACGATGAACAGCGGACCCGAGATCTCGAAGTCGTCGCGGGTCCGTCCTGCCCGCTCGAAGCCACGCTGCAGCGCCGGCAGCGTGACCTCCTCCACGTAGCGGCGGGTCGTGAACGCGTGGAGGATCACGCCGTCGGCCACCTCCCCCGCCACTTCGGTCATGCGCTCGCCGACCGCCGCGAGCTGGATGCGCGGGTCGCCGTAGGGGTTCGGCCCCGGGACGAAGAAGGGCGTCATGAGGGTGTGGCGGTAGAACTCGCCGCGGAAGTCGAGCGGGGTGCCGTCGTTCCACGAGGCCCAGATCGCCCGCATCGCGAGGATCAGCTCGCGCATGCGCGCCGCGGGGTGCGACCACGGCATCGAGAAGCGCTTCTCGATGTGCGCCTTGATCTGGCTCCCGAGGCCGAGGCGGAACCGACCTTTGCTGAACGTCTGGAGGTCGTAGCCGAGGTTCGCCAATGTCATCGGGTTCCGGCCGAACGCCACCGCGATGCCGGTCCCGAGCTCGAGGGTCTCGGTGTGCTCGGCCGCGATCACCAGGGGGAGGAACGGATCGTGGCTCATCTCGGCGGTGAGACCGCCGTCGTAGCCGACCTCCTCGAGGCGGCGGGCCGCGGTCGCGATCGTGTCGATCCCCGTCATCGGGATGCCGCCGTCGATCTTCATGCGGGCACGGTACCCGACCCTTGCCGCAGCAGGTCCTCGTCGGTGTCACACCCCTCCGGTACCGTGCCCGCATGGCACTCGAGAAGCCCAAGTCCCTCTCCCCGAGCTCGATCTCGAGCTTCAAGGAGTGCCCCCTCGCGTTCCGGTTCTCCTACCTCGACCGGCTCCCGGAGCCGCCGTCGGCCGCCGCGTCGAAGGGCACCCTCGTGCACCGGGCGCTCGAGCTGCTCATGTGCCGCCCACCCGACGACCGTTCGGTGGACGCCGGGCTCGCCGACCTCGACCGGGCCCGAGCCGAGCTCGCGAGCGACCCGGAGTTCGCCCTGCTCGACCTTGACGACGACGGGTGGTCCGCGTTCCACACCGACGCCGAGGCGCTCGTCCGGCGCTACTTCGAGCTCGAGGACCCGACGCAGATCCACCCCATCGGGCTCGAGCTCAAGCTCCAGGCCGACCTCGGGGTGGTGAAGGTGCGCGGCATCATCGACCGCCTCGAGCTCGACGCCGACGGCGAGCTGGTCGTCACCGACTACAAGACGGGGCGGGTGCCCTCGGAGTTCTTCGAGTCGAAGAGCCTCGGGGGCGTGCACATCTACGCGCTGCTGTGCCAGCACATGCTCGGCCGGCGGCCCGCGCGGGTGCAGCTCCTGTACCTGTCGAAGCCGGAAGCGATCATCGCGACCCCCACCGAACAGACCTGCCGTGGGGTCGAGCGCCGGACCACCGCCCTGTGGAGCGCGATCGAGCAGGCCTGCGAGCGCGAGGACTTCCGGGCCAAGGCCAGTCGGCTCTGCGACTTCTGCTCGTTCCGGCCGTACTGTCCGGCCCACGGCGGCGACCCCGCCCGGGCCGTCGAGCTGCGCGGCGCGCTCGCGGCATCGACCGTGGGTGCATCGACCGCGCCGGCGGTGCGGGCCACCTGACCCGCACCACTCCATGACCGCGGGCCGCCACACTGGCGCGATGCGTGTCGTCGTCGCGGGAGACCCACCACTCCCCTCGCCCGCACGCGTCGGGGCGCCGGATCGTCTTCCGCTGCGCGTCGGGCTCGTCCAGCATCGCTGGCATCCCGACCCCGAAGAGCACGACGCAGCGATCGCCGAGGGTGTGCGCCTCGCCGCCGACGCCGGCGCGCGCATCGTCTGCCTCATGGAGCTCACCCGCTCGCCGTACTTCGCCGTCGACCCGCGCGGGCCGGGCCACGACGTGCTCGGCATCCACATCGCACCCGAGCCACTCGTCGGCGGGCCGACCCACTCGTTGGCGACGCGCCTCGCCGCCGAGACCGGCGCCGCCGTCCACGCCTCGCTCTACGAGCACGCCGACGGGTCCGACCTCGGGTACAAC
>JBKJJI010000090.1:0-3513 GCA_046598115.1 Acidimicrobiia bacterium
GTTCTGCGCATCGTGCGCCGACGAGGTGGAAGCGCGCTGCCCCAACTGCGGCGGCGAGCTCGTCCCTCGACCCCGACGCGCCGCCTGAGGGGGACGGAGTCCGATCTCGACTCGTCGCTCGCCGCCACGGTGAGCGACGATGCTCCCACCCCTGATCCCCCGACCCCCCGAGGACCCATGCTGCGCTCGCTCGCTGATTGCTGCTTCCGCCGACGCCGGCTCGTCGTCGTCGCGTGGGTCGCCGTGGTCGTGGCACTCACGATGTCGGCAGGCGCCATCGGCAGCGCGTACGACGAAGGGTTCGGCACCGGCGAAGGCGACGCGGGCCGCGCCGCGACACTGCTCGACGACCGGTTCCCGGCGCGAGCGGGCGACACGGCCCAGCTCGTCGTCAAGGCCCGCGACGGGCTCGACGCGCCCGCGGCGAGCGCGGTGGTGGACGCCGTGCTCAGCAACATCGGTCGGGTCCCCGGGGTCGTCGGGACCCTCAGCCCGTTCCCCGACCGGGACGAAGCCCAACGGCTCCGCTCTCCCCGCGATCCCGCGATCGCCTACGCCGAGGTCGCGTTCGCGCAGGGCGCCGGCGAGGTCCCGGCCGCGACCGCCGGCGCGGTGCGCCGGCTCGTCGAAGATGCCTCGACCGACGCCGTCCGGCTCGAGATCGGCGGGCGGATGTTCGAGACCTTCGAGAGCACCGGCCCGGCCGAGCTCGTCGGGCTCGCCGCCGCGATCGTCATCCTGCTGCTGGCCTTCGGCTCGGTGCTCGCGATGGGCCTCCCGATCGCCATCGCCCTCTTCGGCATCGGCGCCGGGTTCGCGGTCGTGTCGCTGCTCTCGCACCTTGCCACCCTCCCCGAATTCACGATCCAGCTCGCGGCGATGATCGGGCTCGGCGTCGGAATCGACTACGCGCTGTTCATCGTGACCCGGTTCCGCCAGGGCCTCCACGACGGCCTCGACCCTCGCGCCGCCGTCGTGCTCGCGATCGACACCGCCGGGCGCTCGGTCCTCTTCGCCGGCATGACCGTGGTCATCTCGCTGGGCGGGCTCTTCCTCATGGGGGTCCCGTTCATCCGGGGCCTGGGCGCCGGCGCCGCCGCGACCGTGCTCCTGATGATGGTCGCCTCGGTCACGCTGCTCCCTGCCCTGCTCGGGTTCACCGGGACGGGCATCGACCGCCTGCACATCCCCGCGTTCCACCGTCAGGAGGGCGCCTCGCGGGCCAGCATCTGGTTCCGCTGGAGCCGGGTGATCCAGGCCCGCCCCTGGCCCGCGTTCCTCGCCGGGTTCGTCGTGCTGGTCGTCCTGGCGGTCCCGATGCTCGGCATCCGCCTCGGCTTCTCCGACGCGGGGAACGACCCGCCCGCCCAGACGACGCGCCAGGCCTACGACCTCCTGTCGGACGGGTTCGGTCCGGGGTTCAACGGACCGCTCGTCCTGGCTGCGGACACGCCGACCGGCATCGAGTCGCTCGCCGGACTGACCGAGACCCTGCAGGCCACTCGAGGAATCCAGGAGGTCACCGGCCCGATCCCCAACCCCGCCGGAGACGCCGCGGTCCTCCAGATCATCCCCACGACCGCACCCCAGAGCGCGCAGACATCGGACCTCGTACACCGGCTCCGGAGCGACGTGATCCCGGACGCGCTCCGCGGCACCGATGCCCGGGTGCTCATCGGGGGCATCACCGCGGCCGGCATCGACACCTCCGACGCGCTCGCGTCGCGACTCCCGCTCTTCGTCGGCGCGGTGCTCGCGTTCAGCTTCTTGCTCCTCCTCGCCGTGTTCCGGTCGGTCTTCGTCCCGATCAAGGCCGTGATCATGAACCTGCTGTCGATCGGCGCCGCGTACGGCGTGATCGTCGCCGTGTTCCAGTGGGGCTGGGGCGCGGGTCTGCTCGGGATCGAGGGCGGCGCGCCGATCGAGCCGTTCGTCCCGATGATGCTCTTCGCCATCGTGTTCGGGCTCTCGATGGACTACGAGGTGTTCTTGCTCTCCCGCATCCGTGAGGAGTACGACCGGACCGGCGACAACGCGCTCGCGGTGGCCGACGGGCTCGCCGCCACCGCTCGCGTCATCACGGCTGCGGCCGCGATCATGGTGACCGTGTTCGCGAGCTTCATTCTCGGTGAGCAACGGGTGCTCAAGATCTTCGGCCTCGGACTCGCATCCGCGATCTTCATCGATGCCACACTCGTGCGCATCGTGCTCGTCCCCGCGACCATGGAGCTGCTCGGCGATCGCAACTGGTGGTTCCCCCGCTGGTTGGATCGCATCGTCCCCCGCCTCCACGTGGAGCCCACGCAAGACGCAGCCTCCTGATGCTGTGACGACATACCCTCGCCGCGGTTCGTCCGAGAGGATGCGGTGGTGACATCATCTCGTCCGCCGCGTCACAGCCCACCCCGCTGGCTACGTCGCACGATCACCGCATGCTCCTGCACCGAGGCCAGAAAGGGCGCTACGACGTGACGACCTTCGATCTTGCGCTCACGAACCTCACGTCGCCACCGGTGCTGGCGTTCGCCCTCGGCGCGTTCGCGGTTGCCATGCGAAGCGAGCTCCGGCTCCCGGACCCGGTACACGCGGCGCTCTCCACCTACCTGCTGCTCGCGATCGGCATCAAGGGAGGGCACGAGCTCCAGGGCGTCGATCTCAGCGAGTTCTGGGCACCATTGCTCGCCACGATCGCCCTCGGCGTGACGATCCCGTTCGTTGCCTTCGTCGTCGCGAGACGGTTCGTGCGCCTCGACGTCACGAACGCGGGAGCGATCGCAGCCCACTACGGCTCGGTGTCGGTGGTCACCTTCACCGCGACCCTGGCCTTCCTCGATCAGTCGGGTGTTCGCGTCGAGGGGTTCATGGTCGCGTTGGTCGCGGTGCTCGAGGTGCCGGCGATCATCATCGGCCTGGCCATCGTCGCCGTCCGACTCGGTGGTCGGAGCGAGTGGCGGCCCGCGGTTCGAGAGGTTCTCGCGGGGCGCAGCGTGTTGTTGCTCGTCGGTGGCATCGTGATCGGTCTCGCCGCCGACACGACGGCCTACGAGAAGATCGCGCCGGTGTTCGTCACGCTCTTCACCGGGCTCTTGGTGTTGTTCCTCCTCGACCTGGGATCCCTGGCCGCACACCGCCTCCGCGAGGAAGGGCGCGTCAGCCCACGGCTGGTTGCATTCGGGATCCTCCTCCCCGCGTGCAACGGGACGGCAGGCGTCCTCCTGGGCACGGTCACGGGGCTCTCTGTCGGCGGTTCGACCGTGCTCGGCATCATGGCGGGCAGCGCGTCCTACATCGCGGCGACCGCCGCGGTGCGGATCGCACTTCCCGACGCGAATCCTGGGTACTACCTCACGGCGAGCCTCGCGATCACCTTCCCGTTCAACCTCGTCGTGGGGATCCCACTGATGCACGAGATCGCACGCGCGGTTGGTTGAACCAACCCGACGACGAGCAGATCATCGAGGCTGTCTCTGACGCCTGTTGGCTTCAGACTGCGAGCCGCGCCGACCCATCCAT
>JBKJJI010000351.1:0-3648 GCA_046598115.1 Acidimicrobiia bacterium
ATCCCGTCGGGCTACCCGAACAAGATGACCGTCGAGCGCGACTCCTTCACCGCAGCGGTGGAGCGGGTGAGCCTTGTCGGGGGGACGAGCCGGGACTCCGCGCCGATCCGCCTGGCCATGAGCAACGATGGCCTCGAGCTCTCGGCGACCGCACAGGACGTCGGCCAGTCGTTCGAGCCGGTCGAGGCGAAGTTCGAGGGCACGGACGTCACGGTCGCGTTCAACTCGCGGTTCCTCCTCGACGGTGTGGAAGCGGCCGCGTCGCCCGAGCTGACGATCGAGTCGATCGACCCACTGAAGCCGGCGGTGCTGCGCGGCAAGGACGCCGACTTCCTGTACCTGCTGATGCCGGTCCGCATCGCCTGAGCGCGGCCCGGCGTGCGTGTCTCCCGGCTCGAGCTCGTCGACTTCCGCGGCTACGAGGCGGCGCAGCTCACGCTGCCCGCGGGCGTGACCGTCGTCGTCGGCGACAACGGGCAGGGCAAGACGAGCCTGCTCGAGGCCGTGGCCTGGGCGGCGATGGGGAAGTCCTTCCGGGCGGTGCCCGACGCCGCGTTGGTGCGCGACGGGACCGAGCACGCGATCGTGCGGGTGGAGGTGCTCGGTGACACCGGACGCGAACGACGGATCGAGGCGGAGCTGCGCAGCGCCGGCCGCAACCGCGTGCTCCTGGACGGCAACCCGCTCACGCGGACACGCGACCTGCTGGGTGCGCTGCGGGTGACGGTGTTCGCGCCCGACGACCTCGAGTTGGTCAAGGGCGGACCGTCGAGCCGCCGCGCCTACCTCGACGATCTCCTGGTGACCGTCGCACCGCGCTACGCGGCCGCACGCGCCGACTACGAGCGAGTGCTCCGCCATCGCAACGCGCTGCTGAAGGGTGGGGTGCGAGACGAGGAGGCGCGGGCGACACTCGACGTCTTCGACGCCCAACTCGTCGTCGCCGGCGCCGAGATCGTCCGTGGGCGCCTCCGTCTGTCGGAGCGGCTCGCACCCGCGGTCGCGACGGCCTATCGCGACCTCGCGGGGACCGACGAGGCGGTCGGCTCCCGGTACTCGGCCGAGTGGGACGATGCAGATGGCGACCTCGATCCCGACGCGGTCCCCGACGCGCTGGGTCGAGCGCTCGCCCGGCTCCGAACGAAGGAGATCCAACGTGGTGTCACGCTCGTCGGACCGCACCGCGACGAGTGGGTCCTCGCGGTCGCCGGGCTCGACGCGCGGACGAGAGCGTCCCAGGGTGAGCAGCGCACGCTGGCGCTCGCGCTGCGCCTCGCGGGGCATCGAGTGGTGGCCGAGGTGACGGGTGAGGTGCCCGTGCTGCTCCTCGACGACGTGTTCAGCGAGCTCGACGACCGTCGGGGCGCCGCGCTCGTGGAACGACTCGACGCACCACAGACGCTCATCACGACCGCGGGCACCCTCCCCGCCGGGGTCACGCCGAGCTCGCGACTGCGCGTGCACGCCGGCGTGCTGGAGCCGGCGTGACGGACGTCGGGCGCCCGAGGTGGTGAGGACGTGGTGAGGCGCCGGTTCCGGCCCAGGGGCGTGCCGGGTGAAGAGCCGGATCCGGTCCCGGTCGGCGAGGCACTCGCGGAGATCGGCGCCGAGCTCGGCCTGGCCGACCCGGGTGTGGTGGGCACGCTCGCGCGGGAGTGGAGCGACGTGGTCGGCCCCGCGCTGGCCGGCAGCGCGCGGCTCCGGGCCCTCCGCGGTGACGTGCTGACCGTCGCCGTCGACTCGGGGGCCTGGGCGACGCAGCTCCGCTACCTGGAACGGCAGCTGCTCGACCGCATCGGCGACCTCGTCGGTACCGGCGTCGTCCGGGAGGTGCGGGTCGCCGTCGAGCCGCGTCCACCCGCGCCCTGAACGTCGCGCGCCGCGCGCGCGTGTCGAAGGACGGTCACAGGCCTCTGGTAGACTGCGTCGTGTTGTTTCAGGGTTCTGACCTGCAGTTTCTCCCCTGGCGGCGCGGCGAAGGTCCCCCCCGAGCGCGGGTCGGTCCGGCACCGGCCGGCATCGAACGATCGGAAGGCGAGGTGCGCGCGCGTTGACGTCCACGTACAAGGCGAAGGACATCACCGTTCTCAAGGGCCTGGAGCCCGTGCGCGAACGCCCCGGCATGTACATCGGCTCGACCGGGCTCTCCGGGCTGCACCATCTCGTCTACGAGGTCGTCGACAACGCCGTCGACGAAGCGATGGCGGGGGAGGCGACCCGCATCGACATCACGCTCCTCACCGACGGCGGGTGCACCGTCAGCGACAACGGCCGTGGCATCCCGGTCGACCCGCACGCCGAGGACCCGAAGAAGTCGGCCGCCGAGATCGTGATGACCACCCTGCACGCGGGCGGGAAGTTCGGGGGCGAGGGCTACAAGATCTCCGGGGGGCTGCACGGCGTCGGCGTCTCGGTCGTCAACGCCCTGTCTTCGAAGCTCGAGCTGGAGATCCACCGCGACGGCGGCAGGTGGATCCAGACCTACAAGAACGGCGGAAAGCCGGTCGCGCGCTTGAAGAAGGCCGGTCCGTCGAAGAAGCACGGCACAACGGTCACGTTCTGGCCCGACGCGTCGATCTTCGAGGAGACCGACTTCCGCGCGCAGACCCTCGTCGAGCGCCTGCGCGAGATGGCGTTCCTGAACAAGGGGCTCGAGATCCGCTTCCGCGACGAGCGACCGAAGCCCGTGCTGGAGCAGACGTTCAAGTTCGCGGGCGGCATCGTCGACTTCGTGAAGCACCTGAACGCCGCGAAGGAGCCGTTGTTCAAGCGCGTCGTCTCTTTCACCGACACGGGGTCCGACTACGACATCGACATCGCGATGCAGTGGAACGCCGGGTACTACGAAGGGATCCACTCGTTCGCGAACAACATCGCCACGACCGAGGGCGGGATGCACGAGGAGGGCTTCAAGAAGGCGCTCACCAACGTGCTCAACAAGTACGCGAAGTCCAAGGGGCTCCTCAAGGACAAGGACCCGAACCTCCTCGGCGAGGACATCCGCGAGGGCCTCACCGCGATCGTGTCGGTGAAGCTGCGCAACCCGCAGTTCGAGGGCCAGACGAAGTCCAAGCTCGGGAACACCAAGATGCGCTCACTCGTCGAGAAGGCAACCAACGACAAGCTCGCGCAGTGGCTCGAGGAGCACCCTTCCGAAGGCAAGGTCATCCTGCAGAAGTCCACCCAGGCGGCGCGGGCGCGTCTCGCGGCACGCCAGGCCCGCGATCTCACCCGGCGCAAGTCGCTGCTCGAGAGCGCGGCGATGCCGGGCAAGCTCGCCGACTGCGCGTCGAAGGATCCGGCGGAGTCCGAGCTGTTCATCGTCGAGGGCGACAGCGCGGGCGGGTCCGCCAAGCAGGCGCGCGATCCCCGCATCCAGGCGATCCTGCCGATCCGGGGGAAGATCCTCAACGTCGAGCGCGCCCGCATGGACAAGATGCTCAAGAACGAGGAGATCCAGAACCTCGTGCAGGCCATCGGAGGAGGCGTGGCCGAGGAATTCGACGGCGAGAAGGTCCGCTACCACAAGATCATCATCATGTGTGACGCCGACGTCGACGGCAGCCACTTCCGCACCCTGCTCCTCACGTTCTTCTACCGCCAGCTCCTCGATCTCGTGTTGCACGGGTGCATCTACCTCGCGCAGCC
>JBKJJI010000010.1:0-3722 GCA_046598115.1 Acidimicrobiia bacterium
CCATACACTCGTTGATCGTGACCCGCCGGTTCCACGTTCGCACCTACGGGTGCCAGATGAACGAGCACGACTCGGAGCACCTGGCTGGGATGCTCACCGCGGCGGGGCTCGAGGCCACCGACGACGCCGCGGACGCCGACGTCATCCTCCTCAACACCTGTTGTATCCGGGAGAACGCCGACAACCGCTTCTACGGCCACCTGGGCAACCTCAAGGCCCTCAAGGAGCAGCGTCCGGACCTCCAGATCGCCGTGGCGGGCTGCCTGGCGCAGAAGGACCGGGAGCGGATCGTCGAGCGGGCCGGCCACGTCGACGTGGTCTTCGGGACCCACAACCTTCACCGGGCCGTCGACCTCCTCGACCTGCAGCGGGTGCGGGGCGGCACGATCGTGGAGATTGCCGACGAGCACGGTCCCGATGCCGCCGCGGTCGCGGGTGCCCTCCCGGCCCGTCGCGACCTCGCCCACTCGGCCTGGGTGACGATCCAGATCGGCTGCGACAACTCCTGCACCTTCTGCATCGTCCCCCTCGTCCGCGGCCCCGAGGTGAGCCGCCGGATGGGCGACGTCGTCCGGGAGGTCGCCGAGCTCGCCGCCGACGGCGTGACCGAGGTGACGCTCCTCGGCCAGAACGTGAACTCCTACGGCCGCGACCTGGGCGCCGGGCAGTACCGCCCGCAGTTCGCCGACCTCCTCCGCGCCATCGACGCGGTCGACGGGATCCGCCGCATCCGGTTCACGTCGCCGCACCCGAAGGACCTGCGTCCCGAGACGATCGCAGCGATGGCCGAGTGCGACGCCGTCTGCGAGCACCTGCATCTCCCGCTGCAGTCGGGCAGTGATCGCACGTTGGCGCGGATGCACCGCGGCTACACCGCCGAGCGCTACCTCCGACGCCTTGATGCCGCCCGCGCTGCGATCCCGGACCTCGCGGTCACCACCGACCTCATCGTGGGCTTCCCCGGCGAGACCGACGACGACTTCGAGCGCACCCTGGAGGTCGTCGACACCGCGGCGTACGACGCCGCATACACGTTCGTGTACTCGCCCCGGCCGGGCACTCCCGCAGCCGCGATGGACGACCTCGCGGTTCCGCCCGACGTCGTGCGCGAGCGGATGGACCGTCTCACCGAGGTGGTCGAGGGTCACGCACTCGTGAAGCACGAGGCACGCGTCGGCAAGGTCGAGGCGGCGCTGGTCGAGGGGCCTTCGAAGACCGACGCGACTCGGGTGTCGGCCCGCACCGGTCAGGGCAAGATCGTCCACTTCGACGCCGTCGGTGCTTCGATCCCCGCGGGCTCGTACGTGCGCCTCGCGGTGACGCGGGCTGCGCCCCACTGGCTCGAGGGGGACCTCGTCGGGATCGACTCGACTCCGACGCCGCGACCGGTCCGCATACCGGTCGCGTCGGTGTGACGACGACGCATCTCGCCCTGGTCGGGCCCACTGCATCCGGGAAGTCCGCGCTCGCGCTCAGCCTCGCCCGAGCACTCGGTGACGTCGAGATCGTCTCGGTCGACTCCATGCAGGGGTACCGCGGCATGGACATCGGCACCGCGAAGCCCTCCGTTACGGAACAGGCTGCGGTTCCGCACCATCTCCTCGACATCGCCGAGCCTTCCGAGGATCTCAACGTCGCGCGCTACCAGGTGCTCGCGCGTGCGACCGTGGCCGAGATCGAGCAGCGGGGCAAGCGGGCACTCCTCGTCGGAGGGACCGGCCTCTACTTCCAGGCCGTCGTCGACGATCTGTGCTTCCCGGGGGAGGACCTCGCGCTGCGGGCCGAACTCGAGCAGCGGACGGCAGCCCCGGGTGGTGTGGCCCGGGCGTACGCCGACCTCGAGCGGCTCGACCCGGTCGCGGCGTCACGCATCGACCCGCACAACGCGCGCCGGATCGTCCGTGCGCTCGAGGTGATCGAGCTGACGGGCCGGCCGTTCTCGTCGTTCGGCCCCGGGGTGCAGACCTACGGCCCGACGGCGTTCCCGCTCTCCACCGTCGGCGTGTGGCTTCCCCGTGGGGCGCTGGCGACGCGCATCACCGAGCGAGTGGCCGCGATGCGTGTGCAAGGCCTCTGGCGCGAGGTCGAGGGCCTGCGCGCACTGCCATCGTGGTCGCGGAGCGCCCGCCAGGCCATCGGCTACAAGGAGATCCTCGACGCCCTCGAGTCAGGCGCCGATCCCGAGGGCGAGGTCGCCGACGAGGCCTTCGACACGGTCGCGCGGCGCACGCGCTCGTTCGCCCGTCGCCAGCGCATGTGGTTCCGTCGCGACCCCCGGATCACCTGGGTGGGGACCGACGGGAATCCGTGCCGCTCGGCGGGCGCCGTGCTGGCATTGTGGGGTCTGTGACGTTGCGGGTGAGCAAGCTGCACGGGACGGGGAACGACTTCCTCGTCACCGTCGCGGGCGACGGCCGGGCGGTCGACGCCGGTGTCGCCCGCGCGCTCTGCGACCGGCACAGGGGCATCGGCGCCGACGGCTTCATCACGCTCGGACCCGGCAGCGACGGCGCCGACTGCACGATGGAGCTGCGCAACGCCGACGGCGGGATCGCCGAGATGAGCGGGAACGGGGCGCGCTGCCTGGCGTGGGTCGCGGTCCGCGAGGGTCTCGCGCGTGACGGGCGGCTCGTGGTCGACACCGGCGGCGGTCGGCGGGTCATCGAGCTCGATATCGATCCAGCCGGTGGTGGGCTGCGGTCGGCGTCGGTCGACATGGGCGCGGTGACGTTCGAGCCCGACGAGATCCCGTTCCGGGCCGGATCGGCGTTCGACGTCGAGACCGCCTTCCACGGGGTCGACTACCGCGGCGATGCGGCGGGCGTCGGGAACCCGCACCTGGTGCTGTTCGTCGACGACGTCGCCGCGGCGCGGGTCGCCCAGCACGGCCCTCAGTTGTCCACCGACGATCGCTTCCCAAATGGGACCAACGTCGAGTTCGTCCGGGTCGAGGCCCCGGATCGTCTCCGCATGCGGGTGTGGGAACGGGGGGTGGGTGAGACCCTCTCGTGCGGGACGGGTGCGTGCGCTGCGGCAGCCGCGGCCCACCGGCGTGGGCTCGTCGGCGATCGCGTCACCGTGCAGGTTCCCGGCGGCGAGCTCGTCGTCGAGCTGGGCGATACCGCGACGCTCGGCGGTCCGGTGGTCCACGTGTTCGATGTCGACGTCGAGGTCGACGAGTTGGCCGGGGGGCAAGCGTGAGTCGGTCCGCGGCCCGAGGTCGGCGTCGGCTCACCGCGACCGAGGTCGACCTCGGGGTCGTCCGCCAGCGGGCGCTGCTCGTCGGGACCGGCTTCGGCACCAAGACCGTGGAGGAGGCCGAGACATCGCTCGAGGAGCTCGTGCTGCTCGCCGACACCGCGGGTGCGGATGCCGTCGACGTGGTGCTGCAGCGTCGCGACCGCCCGGATCCCGCCACCTACGTCGGCCGGGGCAAGGTCGAGGAGCTCCAGGCGACGGCCGAAGCCCTCGACGTCGACGTCGTCGTGTTCGACGACGAGCTCACCCCCGCCCAGCAGCGGAACCTCGAAGCGAAGTTCGCGTGCGACGTGGTGGATCGCGTCGCCCTGATCCTCGACATCTTCGCCCAGCACGCCTCCAGCCAGGAGGGGATGGTGCAGGTCGAGCTCGCGCAGCTCCGCTACCGGATGCCGCGCCTCCGCGGCCGGGGGCTCCAGCTGAGCCAGCAAGGCGGCGGCATCGGCACCCGCGGACCCGGTGAG
>JBKJJI010000091.1:0-3374 GCA_046598115.1 Acidimicrobiia bacterium
CGCGACCGGCACGCGGGAGCAGTGCGAGGGCCATGTCGGCCGGCTCCACGGCCACGGCCTCTGGGCGACCATGGAGCACCCGTCGTGATTCGTCCCGTCAGCGAGCGCCCCGCATGAGCCGACGCTTCGTCCGCAGGGGCGCGACGACCCGGCTCACGCTCGAAGAGGCCGAATGCGACCTGCTCCGTCAGCTGCCCGACGAGCTCCGTGCGCTCTACGGCTCCGACTCCACCGACGATCCCGTGATCCAGCGGCTCTTCCCGAGGGCGTACCTGGATCCGACCGAGGACGAGGCCGAGCAGGTCTGGCGTGCGCTCCAGCACCCCGAGCTGCTGCGCCAGCGGCTGGAGGCACTCGACCTCCTCGCGGCGATGCTCGACGGCTCGAGCACCGACCGCCGCGGTCGGGTGATCGTCGAGCTGTCGGACGACGACGTCCCGGCGCTGCTGCGCGTCCTCAACGACGCCCGGCTCACGCTCGGTACCCGACTCGAGGTGACCGACGAGACCGATCTCGGCGCGCTCGACCCGTCGGACCCGCGCACGCCGGCGTTCCTCGCCTACGGGTGGCTCACCTACCTCGAAGGCGAGCTGGTGGAGCGGCTCCTCGACGATCTGCCGGATGATCAGGCCGATGATCAGGCGGATGATCAGGCGGATGATCAGGCGGATGATCAGGCCGACGAAACGACCTCCGACTAGGTTCGTCTCGCCTTTCTCGCAGCCGGCACCTTTGCGGCGGCGTCTCGGACCCAGGGAGCAGAACCAGTGGCGTATCTCGACGGCAAGACGATCGCGGTGACCGGCGCCGGACGTGGTATCGGGCGGGCCGTCGCGCTGGCCTGCGCCGCCGCGGGTGCCAACGTCGTCGTGAACGACTACGGCGTGAGCATCGACGGCAGCGATCCGAGCAGTGAGGTCGCCGACGCCGTCGTCGCCGAGATCGAGGCGGCCGGTGGGAAGGCGATCGCCGTCGCCGACACCGTCACGACGATGGAGGGCGGCGCCCACATCGTCCAGGCCGCCGTCGACACCTACGGGACCATCGACGGCGTCGTCTGCATCGCCGGGATCCTGCGGGAGCGGATGCTCTTCAACATGTCCGAGGAGGAGTGGGACCCGGTCATCGAGACCCACCTCAAGGGGACCTTCACCGTCTTCCGGGCCGCGGCGCCGGTCATGCGCGCCCAGAAGTCAGGGACGATGATCGGCTTCACGTCGGGCGCGTTCGCCGGCAGCGTCGCCCAGGCCAACTACTCGGCTGCGAAGGGCGGCATCGTGTCGCTCACCCGCAGCGCCGCGGTCGGCATGCACAAGTACGGCGTGACGGCGAACGTCATCGCACCGGTGGCGAAGAGCCGTATGTCGGGGAACGTGCCGTTCGGGATCGAGATGGGCGAGCCCGAGGACGTCGCGCCGATGGTGGTGTTCCTGCTCGGCGAGTCGGCCCGCAACGTGACCGGCCAGGTGTACACGGCGAACGGCGGCACGATCGCGGTCTGGAATCAGCCCGTCGAGGTACGCGAGATGCGCAAGGACGGTCGCTGGACGCCGGAGGAGATCGCCGAGCGCTTCGACGAGGTCGGCCAGGAGCGGATGGGCATGCTCGACCGCCTCGAGGCGATGGCCAAGGCCGCAGCGAGCGGCGAAAAACCGAACGAGTAGCGGCTCCGCCCCGTCGTTCATCCCTCCGCCGGCGGCCTCACGCCGCCGCGGCTCGTCGCCTTCCGGCTGGCGACGCCGTCCGTGAGTCGTCGGGTCGGGTGGCCGATCTCCCGGCATCCCGCGGTCGCCCGCCCGGTGGATGGCTCCCGTCGTCGGGTGGCTCCAACGTGCAGGTCCCGTCGGGGTGGTGCGCGAGCTTCCAGCCTCGTGACTTCATCCGGTGGTGCTGGTGACAGAGCCCGCGCAGGTTGGCGGCGTCGGAATCGCCCCCGTCGGATACGGCCTCGCCATGGTCGCCCTCGAGGCGAGCGGACCGTCCGCATCCCGTGATGATGCAGGTCGCATCCCGCGCCGCGACCAGCTGGGCGAGCTGCGCGACCACCTTCCGGCCCGGGCGATTGAACGTGCGGACGTCCTGTCCGTCCTCCACGAGGATCGTCAGGACCGAGTCGCCCAGCATGCGGCGCACGTGTTCGACGGCGACCGGTCCGACCCCGGGGATCTCACATCGCTCACCGGGTTCGACGTCGCCCGCGACGAGTGCCGTCGCATCGATGTGCGCCACCACGTGGTCGCGGGTCTTCGCCCGGCCGCGGGGCTTGTTCGACGTAGGTCGCCCGCAGCCGTCGCGGGCAGCACGCGCCATGGCGAGCATCCCGTCGAACGCGATCGCGTCGGGCGTGTCGCGCTTGCTGGTCGACTGCGGAGCGGCCGCGTCCCATGCAGCGTCGTCGAATGGCGCCAGGCAGGCTTCGATCTCGGCCCCGAGGGCGATGGGGCCTTCAAGGTGGAGGTTCCACTTCCCGTCGCGCGTGATCCAGCGGTGCCGGCGACGCTCCCGGTGGACCCGCTCGGCTCGTTCGCGGGCATCTGAAGCCGTGGCGAGCACTCGCTGTGCCTCGACCTTGGCGCCGCGTAGCCCTTCGCGGGTGGCCGTCTTCAACACGCGGCGCTCGGCGCTCGCGCCACCGGCGGCCGCCGCGGCCGTGACCTCCCGGGCGACCGGCAACGAGAGCGTGCCTGCTCGCAGCGCTTCCTCGGCGGCCGGGCAGTCGGGGAGTGCCGCCGCAACTGCCAGCGCATCACGAGCCGTGTGGATCGGTGCATCGGCGATGTCGGCGAGCCATTCGGCCGGCGTGACCGCCGGGACCCGGGACGCCCGATCCTTGGCCCACACGCCCGTCTCGACGCACCGCTGCGCGTAGAGCGCGGTAGCAGTGCTCCCGAGCTTGGTGATCTCGGACGCCACCCGCACGAGCCTCAGGGCGTCGGGCCCCGCGACGCAGCCGGGTTCGAGGTCACGCACGACCTCGTGCAGTTCGGCTGCGATGTCGTCCAACGTCATGCATGCAGCATGACAGCGGGGTGTGACAGCTACGTCTTGCCGACGCGATCGATCGGCATGATGGTGCCGACGCGCGCCGCTTGTTCTCGGACGTGCGTCTCTCACCCCGCCGTAGGCGGGTGAGAGACGCGTCAACCGCGGGCGAGGGGAGCGTGCTATACATGTCCTCGACCGTGAAAGGAGTCCGGAGAGGCTCCTACGGACGAGAAGAGAGCCGCAGATGCCCGACGCCCCGCGCGCCGGACAACCGAACGAGGCCACGGCCGCCCCCGACAACCCGGGAGGCGGTCGTTTCGTGTCAAGTCCTGACCTCGTCTTCTGCGCCGACGTCCTCTCCGCCGACGACCTGCGCCGCGCCCACATCC
>JBKJJI010000146.1:0-4235 GCA_046598115.1 Acidimicrobiia bacterium
GCCGACGCCAGCCCGTTCACACCCGATGAGGTGCGCGAGCTCGACGCCTGGTGCGCGCAGCACCACGTCGAGCTCGTCGCGAACCAGAACTGCCTCGGGCACATGGGCCGATGGCTGCGCCACGATCGCTACCGCCCGCTCGCGATGGCACCGGAGGGGTTCACCGACCACCTCGGGCGCACGCGCTCCCCGATGACCATCGACCCAGCGAACCCCGGCTCACTCGCGCTCGTGCGTGATCTGCTCGGACAGCTGCTTCCGTGCTTCACGAGCACGCGCGTGCACATCGGGCTCGACGAGCCGTGGGAGATGCCGGATGAGCGCGTGGGGGAGTACCTCGACTGGATCGAGCGCCTCGCGGGCGTCCCCGAGCTCGCGGGGCGTGAGCTGCTCGTGTGGGGCGACATCGTCGCCGGGCACCCCGATCGGCTCGAGCGGCTTCCCGACAACGTCACCATCTGCGAGTGGGGCTACGAGGAGTGGTGGCCGTTCGGCGAGCGCGCGGCGACGTACGCCGCGGCAGGCACGCCGTTCTGGGTCTGCCCGGGTACCTCGAGCTGGACGACGATCCTCGGCCGCACCACGAACATGCGCGGCGACTGCATCGCGGCGGCGACGGCGGCGCGCGCACACGGGGGTCGCGGGTTCCTGAACACCGACTGGGGCGACCAGGGGCATCTCCAGTACCTCCCGGTGAGCGAACCCGGGTTCGCGTTCGGTGCGGCGGTGTCGTGGTGCCTCGACACGAGCCGCGACCTCGACCTCGCGGCCGCCCTCGA
This sequence comes from Acidimicrobiia bacterium, assembly GCA_046598115.1. Classification (GTDB taxonomy): domain Bacteria; phylum Actinomycetota; class Acidimicrobiia; order IMCC26256; family PALSA-555; genus DASUAO01. The sequence continues at coordinate 780 of JBKJJI010000146.1, forward strand.
CGCGCATGTGTTCGACGACCCCGCCGAGCGGATCGGCCAGGCGCTCATCGACCTCGGGGACGTGTATCGGGACGTCACACCGCAGGTCCCGAACACCTCTGCGGTCGTCCTGCACCTCTACTATCCCCAGCTCACCCTCGGGCGCGGTCCGACGAAGGGCGCGGGTGCCGCCGAGTTCGAGGCGATCCGCGAGGAGCTCGCCGGGATCGCGTCGTCTCTCGACGATGCCCGTCCCGGTCGCGCCGACGGCGCCCTCGTGCTCGACGAGCTCCGCAACGCGATCGCGCTCGTGCAGGTCCTGTGTGCCGATGCGACCGCGAGGCTGGGCGGGGACGGGACGCTCGAGTCGATCGACTCGAGCGTCCGAGCGGACCTCGTGGCTCGGCTCGATCCCGTCATCGATGCACACCGCGATCTCTGGCTCGCGCGCAACCGACCGGGCGGGCTCGCCGACAGCCTCGCGTGGCTCGGCCATCTCCGCGACTGCTACGAGCGCGGCGCGTCCGACCGGACGTGGGGCAGCGCGTACATCGGCTAGAACTCGCCAATGGACGTCGTCACGCTCGGCACCGGATCACCGATCCCCGACGCGAACCGCGCGGGCGCCGCCACGCTCGTGCGCGCGGCCGGCAAGGCGCTGCTCGTCGACGCGGGTCGCGGCGTCGTCATGCGCCTCGCCGCCGCTGGCGTGTTCCCGCCGATGCTCGACCAGATCTGCGCGGGGGCCGACGTGTACGTGCAGACCGTCATCCGCCCCGACCTCATCGAGGGAATCCCCAGCCCGCGTCTCCAGGAGATCCTCGACTACCACTCGTCGTGCGAGCAGGCGGGGGAGACCGCCGCCCGGGCGGGGGTCGGGACCCTGGTGCTCACGCATCCGGTGCCCCCGCCGGCACCGGGCACCGAGGACGAGTGGGTAGTCCGCGCCGCGGCGCATTTCGACGGCGAGATCGTCCTTGCGCACGACCTCTGGTCGATCACCGTCTGAGCGGGCCGCTCGTCGGCACGCGCGCGAGGCTGGGCCGATGGACCGCGACGCGTGGGACAGCCGGTACGCGGCTCCCGACCTGGTGTGGTCGGCGACGCCCAACCAGTTCCTCGAGGCCGAGGCGACCGGGCTGACACCGGGACGGGCCCTCGATGTCGCGTGTGGGGAGGGCCGCAACGCGCTCTTTCTGGGGGCGCTGGGATGGCAGGTGACGGCGGTCGACTTCTCGGCGGAAGGGATCGCGACCGGTCGGCGTCGTGCCGACGAGATCGGCGTGGAGGTCGACTGGGTGGTCGCCGACGTCGTCGAGTGGGCGCCCGATCCCGGCGCGTTCGACCTCGTGGCGATCTGCTACCTCCAGCTCCCGCGCGAGTCGCTGCGAACCGCCCTCGGCCAGTCGGCTCGGGCACTCGGCCCGGGCGGCACGCTCGTCGCCGTCGGCCACGACCGGTCCAACCTCACGGATGGCTACGGCGGTCCCCAGGAGCTGTCCGTGCTCTGGACCGTCGACGAGATCGTGTCCGGGATCCGGTCGGGGATCGAAGACCTCGTCGCCGAGCGGGCCGAGGTGGTGCAGCGTCGGGTCTCGACCGACGCCGGGGAACGCATCGCGCTCGACACGCTCGTGCGGGCCCGTCGACCCGCCTGAGCGCAGGGCCGGCGATTCGAACCCGACGCGACGAACGGGCCGCGACCTGGGGGAAGGTCGCGACCCGCTCGTTGCGGGGGGCAGATGCCCGGAGAAGCTGGTGCTACCTCTTGAACTTCTTCGGGAACTGCTTGGCGATGCCCTCGGCGAGGACCTGCGCGGTGCCCGGCATGTGCGCCGCAGCCTCCGCAAGCCTGTCGAACTGCGCCGGGTCGTTTGCCGCCTGTGCGTCGATCGCTGCGAACAGCGTGGCGACGTGCGGGATCAGCGCTTCGGCAATGGCATCCTTCGGGAGGTTCGGGTTCGCCGAGGCGATGAACGCACCGAAGTCCGCGCGGTAGGCGTCGAGATCGGCGCGAGCCGCCTCCTTGCCTGCCTCGTCACCAGTCGCCGACGCCGTCGTGTAGTCGACGAAGAAGCCGATGTGCTTGCGCCACAGCGCCAGGAACGTCTCTCCGGCACCGTCGCCGTACACCGAGGCGATCGCTTCGGAGAGCCGCACCGAGTTCGCGTCGAGCGTCGCGGCCGGAGCAGCGAGGTCGCCGCCACCGAGCGCGGTGCCGGTCGCGATCCCGGCGAGGTAGACGTGCTCCTGGAGGAGGGCGGTGAGTCCGGCCCGCAGCTCCGAAGCGGAGGTGTTGACGGGGTTCGCCTTCTTGGCCGTGGCCGTCGCGTGCACGGAGGTGTGGCCGCTCTCGCTACCGGTCGAGGCCATGGCGATCGAGCCACCGGAGGTGGCGACGATCGTCGCGACGCCGACGGTGGCGATCGCAGTGGTGAAACGGGACTTCATGGAGTGCTCCTTCGGATTCGGGGGGATGACATCGGTGTTGGGGAACGCGTGCCTGTGTGGGCTCGCTGTCTTGACTTCGCGACCGACGCCGCGAGTGGATGACGAGCGAGCGAAATGCGTCGTGTGGTCGGGAGCGTCAGCCCTTCACCACGATGCGGCCCTGCATGACCGGGTGGATCATGCAGAAGTACTCGTACGTGCCGGCTTCGGCGAACGTGACCTTGACCTTCGCGCCGGCGCCGTCGAGCTCACCGTCGATGACCGAGAGGTCGTCGACCCCGCTCACGGTGTGCAGGATCTGGTCGCGGTTCCTCCACACGACCTTCGTTCCTACGCGCACCTTGGTGGTGTCGGGGAAGCGGAACATGCGCACGTTGATCGTCTTCGTGCCCGACTTCTTCTTCTTGTTCTTCTTCTCGACCTTCTTCTCGACCTTGGCGCTCGTCGAGCGGGCACTCGACGTCGCGGCATTGCCGGACGTGGTCGCCTGCGCGGCGCCGGCGAAGGCAATCGTGCCGGCGAAGGTCGCGACGAGCGTCGCGGTCACGAGGCGACGGCGGAGTGGGACGTGCTGCATCTGGAGTCCTCTCGATGGTGGGACCCGAGGATCGGGTCCGCGCGTGCACGAGAGGTTCGCGACCACCGGGCGTCGCGGATGATCAGACGGGCTGGAGATCGCCTGATGCCACCGGGACGCCGGTCGGTTGGGGGCTGCCACCGCGCGGCTCCCGAGTGACCGCGAGCGTCGCGGCGCCGCCCGGGAGGCGGAACGCTCGGGCGGTGGGCTCGGCACCCATCGTGCCGAGGGAGACGGGCCCGCCTTCGGTGATCGCCCAGAGTTGGTAGGTCCGGCGTTCGTCGAGTGACACCAGATCCTTGGGCACCGCGATGCCGGCGCCGCTCTCGAGGACGATCGCGTCGATCGTGCCGCGGTCGTTCGCGGTGGCCAGCGTGACCGCACGCGTGCCCGGGAGCTCTCGCGCGTGGGAGACCGCGCTGGCAAACGCGGCATCGCCGACATCGGCC
>JBKJJI010000173.1:0-6013 GCA_046598115.1 Acidimicrobiia bacterium
CCGGCCAGCGACGCGGTGTTCACGATGTGTCCCCGACCCCCGAGCACGAGGTGGGGGAGGAACGCGCGAACTCCGTGAACGACGCCCCAGAGGTTCACCCCGAACACCCACTCCCATGCGGCGATCGGCCCGAGCCACGGATCGCTACGCGCCGTCACCCCGGCGTTGTTGCAGACGATGTGCACGGCACCGAAGCGTTCGAGGGTCGCCTGGGCCAAGGCCTGGACCTCGTCTTCCTTGCTGACGTCGGTGCGGACCGCGACGATCTCGGTGCCGTGCCTCCCGAGGCGGTCCGCCGCGTCGTCGAGGGACGCCTGGTCGACGTCGGCGGCGACGACGTTGCAGCCCGCCTTCGCGAAGTGCTCCGAGAGCGCGAACCCGATCCCGCTCCCCGCACCGGTGACGACGGCGACGTCGCCCTGCTCGATCCTCATGATCCCCCGCCTTCCATGACCTGACTGCCGCAGCGTGTCACATCGGCCAAGGCGGCCCCTCGGGAACCGAGATCTTGCACCCGCGCGACCGAGAGGCGAACATGGGCGACGAGCATTCGCGAGTGGAAGCGACGCAGGCCTTGTCCGACGCGCTGGGATCCCGAGCCGCCGCAGCGCTGATGGAGTGCATCCCGCCGTTCGGCGGGCACGAGATCGCGACGAAGCGTGATCTCGGCGAGCTCGAGGAGCGCATGACGCTTCGCATCGACGCTCGGATCCACGCCGAGGCGAACCGCATGATCCGGTGGACGGTGGCGTCGCTCGTCGCCTCCGTCACCATGATGAGCGGAGTCGCTGCGTCGATCGCTGCGATCGCCATGTAGCGATCTGGCGTTGGCGGCCGCGTCTCTGGCGGAGGCGCTACTTCCGGGGGAGCGAACCGGCGAAGGCGATGCCGCAGGCGATCCACCCATCGAGGTCGGCGTCGGACGCGATCCCGTCGATGCCCACGTAGACCAACCCCCGCATCGAACGGCCGGTGAAGTCCATCTCGCGCGCGTGGGGGAGCGCGAGCGACGACTCCCAGGCGTCGGGGCCGACCCGAACCATGAGCTCGTCGCCGATGATCCCGCAGCACATGTTGCCGTGGAGCATGAACGCGAGACCCCCGAACATCTTGCGTTCGGTCACTCCGGCCTCGTCCTCGAGCGCCATGCGCACCCGCTCGGCGAGTGCTTCGTCGTACGCCATCGGCAGAGTCTCGCGCTGGATCAGTTGGCGAGGCACCCCTGCAGGAACGTGATCAGCCGGGGGAAGAAGTGGCCGGCCACCGACGGCATCGCGATGAACGCATGCGGGCTCTCGGGGTACACGATGAGCTCGGTCTGGTTGCGGGCGAGCCGCCACCGCTGCTCCAGGAACAGGGTGTCGTCGACGAGATGGTCCGTCGCTCCCGCGCTGAACAACGCCGGGGGCAGGTCGTGGAGGTCGGCGTAGAGGGGGGAGATCTCCGGGCTGCGTCGCTCCTCGGCCGTGAGCCCCGGTGTGAACTGCTCCGTGAAGAACGCGATGGCCTCGGGGTCGAGGACGTCGGGCCCGGCGCCCGCGCCGCGCTGGCTGGGAGTCCCCCCGACGTCGTATACACCCATGACGAGGTTCGCGCCGACGAACCGCTCGATCGCGTCGTGGCGGTCGCGCATGCGCAGGAGGGTGAGCGCCGCGAGGTGCCCACCGGCGGACTCGCCGCCGACGAGCAGGCGCGACGCACCGAACTCGGCCTCGGCGTGCTCGAGCAGCCAGACCGCCGCGGCCTCGCAGTCGTCGGGGCCGGCCGGGAACGGGTGCTCGGGCGCGAGCCTGTAGTCGACGCTGACGATGGCGAGGTTCGTGGCCGCGCTGAGCGCGGCGTGCATCGGATCCATCATCTCGGGCGTCCCGACGATCCACCCCCCGCCGTGGAAGTGGAGCAGCACGCCGTCGACCTGCTCGGGGACGAAGGTCCGCAGGCGGATCGGTCCGCCCGGTCCGGGGATCTCGCGGTCGACGGCCGACTCGTCGAGCATGATCACCATATTGCGAGCGCTGCGCTGCGCGGCGATCCGCTCGGCCGGTGGCTTGTCGCGATCCTCCGACGCGCTCGGCCAGGTGCGGAGCATCTCCGCCGCCTCCTCGCGCAGGGTCGGCCGCAACGCTTCGAGCTCGTCGTCCCAGAGATGCATGGTCATGTTCCCGTCGTCATGAAGGTCAGGCGCGCAGGTCGACGCCGATCGAAGGCCCGAAGCCGGCGCGCGCGGATGCCAGGCCGGGCAGGTCGACACCGAGCTCGGCGGCGATCGCCTCGGCGACGTCGAGGTCCTTGAAGCCGAGCTCGATCATCTCGACGATCGCCGCACCGGCGTCGCCGAGCTGGTCGGGAGCGCGCGGTGTCGCGTCGGCGCGGTCGAGGACGATGCTCGTGAGGTCGAGCGCCTTCGTCGAGCGGATGATGTGGGCGAGCTGGCCGAGGTCGACGCCGCGTGCTCCGGCCAGCGTCTGGGCCTCGTGGAGGAGCCCGAACGCGACGTACTGCACGTAGTTGCGCGCGACCTTGGCCACCATCCCCGCGCCGAGCGGCCCGACGTGCACGATCTCGCCGGACCACGGCTCGAGACCGGGCCGCGCGGCATCGAGCGTCGCGCCATCGCCACCGACGATCACCATCAGCGTCCCGGCGTTCGCGCCGGGCACGCCGCCCGAGATGCCGGCGTCGAGTACGCCGACCCCGACCTCGGCGGCAGCCTCGGCGACCGTGCGGATGCAGTCGAGGGTCACGGTCGAGTGGATCGCGAGCACCGAGCCGCGGCGCATCGACGCGAGGACACCGTCGGGACCGGTCGCGACAGCGAGCACCTGCGTGTCGTCGAGGACCACCACGCTCACGAGGTCGGCGCCGGCGGCCGCGTCCGCGGCGCTCGTCGCGGCCCTGACCCCGCTCGCGGCGAGGTCGGCGATCGGCTCGGGGCGGGTGTCGAAGACGGCGAGGTCGTGGTCGGAGGCGGCCAGGTGGCGCGCCATCCCCGCGCCCATCTTCCCGAGACCGACGAATCCGACTCTCATGAGCGGTGCGCCGCCTTCGCCTTCTCGGCCTCGGTGACGATCGGTTGGCTCATGCCCCAGCCGACGTAATGGGTGAGCTGGAGCACCACCTCGTCGAGCTGCTCGGCCGTGAGCTCACCGGCCGCGAGCACCCGCTGGAACTGGAAGCCGAGCTGCTCGAACCGGCCCTGCGCCGCGAGCACGCCCATCACGAGGAGGCGACGGCTCGGGATGTCGAGTGCAGGCCGCGACCACACCTCGGCGAAGAGCTGCTCCACGAGCGCATCGCCGTAGACATGGCCTTCGGGGAGGAGGGGCAGCTCGCCGTAGACGCGCCGCACCGTCTCCTCGCCCAGCGCGCGGCGGTCGGACTGCTCGGCGTCGCGCTTGCTCGGTTCGTCGCTCATGGCGGCGCACGGTACTCGCCGGCGGCGGTGACCACCCGCGGTTCCGGTACCGTCCTGGCATGGCCGACCTCGTCTACAACCCCTACGCCTTCGACTTTCACGACGACCCGTACACGATCTACCGGCGTCTGCGCGAGGAGGCACCTGCCTACTGGAACCCGGATCTCGAGTTCTGGGCGCTCACCCGATACGACGACGTGTACGAAGGTTTTCGCGACTTCGCGACGCTGTCGTCGGCCAACGGCGTCGCGCTGGAGAACCGGGGGATGACGGGCAAGGCGTTCCGCCAGATGATCGAGATCGACCCGCCCGAGCACACCGTGTTCCGCAAGCTCGTGAGCCGGGTGTTCACCGGTCGGCGGGTCACGGAGATGGAGGACCAGATCCGCGCGATCGTCTCCGGCTACCTCGATGCCATCGTCGAGCACGGCGAGGCCGACATCGTCGCCGAGGTCACCGGACCGTTCCCGATGGACGTCATCTGCTCCGTACTCGGTGTTCCTGAAGCCGACCGCCCCGAGCTGCGCTCCTACGCCGACACGCTCCTGGTGCGCGCCGACGGGAAGCCCGAGATCCCACCCGAGGCCATGGAGGGGATGATGCGCCTCGCGGGGTACTTCGACGCCGACCTGCGCCGTCGCGACCCGGCGAAGGACCCGGGCCTGATCTCGGACCTCCTTCCCCTGGAGGTCGACGGACGCTCCCTCACCCACGAAGAGCTGCTCGGCTTCTGCATCCTCTTCGTGATCGCCGGCCACGAGACCACCACGAAGATGGTCGCGAACGGCATCGAGCTGCTCGAACGCCATCCCGACCAGCGCCAGGCGATCATCGACGACCCCGAACTCGTCCCGGGCGCGATCGAGGAGGTGCTCCGCTTCCACAACTCGACCCAGTACATGCACCGGACCGTCACCCGCGACATCGAGCGCCATGGCAAGACGCTGCACGAGGGCGACTCGGTGCTGCTGGTCATCGGTGCCGCCAACCACGACGACCGCGAGTTCGGCCCGACGGCTGAGGAGTTCGACATCTCCCGGCGCCCCGAACGGCACCTCGCCTTCGGGTACGGCGCCCACTTCTGCCTCGGCGCCGCGCTCGCCCGCATGGAGGGCAAGGTGGCCATGGAGGAGATCCACCGCAGGATCCCCGACTACGTGGTCGACCGGGACCGGGCCGTACGCTTCCACAGCGGGAACGTCACCGGCTGGACGAGCCTCCCCGTCACGTTCTCCCCGTCCCGCACTGGTGTGCCGGTCGGCCCCTGAGCGCCCGGCGAGAAATCTCGGTCGTGCGCTCAAGGTGTGCGCCCGGGGTGCCGATACTGCTCCGGAGCCGTGCCGACATCGCTAACCTGCGGGTCTTCCTGGTCCCCGTCCCGCAACCCCTTGGAGGCAGCAGATGGCGTCGGTGTGGAGCTACGAGGCGATGCGCGTCGTCGTCAGCGGTGGCGGTGGCGCCGGGATGGGGGCTGCGACGGTCACCGAGCTCGCGAACCTCGGCGCGGAGATCCACGTCATCGATCTGAAGGAGCCGCCGGTCGACGTGGCGAGCTACCGGTCGGTCGACCTCAAGGACCCGGATGCGACCGCCGCGGCCATCGCCGACATCGGCGGCACCGTCCACGCGCTCTTCAACTGTGCGGGTCTGCCCGGCCCGCCGTTCTCCGACCTCGACACGATGCTCGTGAACTTCGCCGCGATGCGCCACCTCGCCGAGTGCTGTGCGCCGCTGATGACCGACGGTGGCGCGATCGCCAGCATCTCGTCCACCGCCGGTAGCGGCTACCTCCAGAACATGGCCAAGTGGATGCCGTTGATCGAGACGAACGGCTTCGACGAGGCGAAGGCCTGGTGTGAGGCGAACCCCGAGGCGATCGCGACCGGCTACGTGCCGTCGAAGGAGGCGATCTGCATCTGGACCCTCCACGCGGGGATCGAGTACGCGAAGCAGGGCATCCGGGTGAACTGCATCAGCCCCGGCCCGACCGACACGCCGATGATGGGCGACTTCGAGGACTTCGCCGGTGCCGACATGGTCAACCTGTTCGCCCAGGGAGCCGGCCGACGCTCCCGGCCCGAGGAGCAGGCCTACCCGTTGATCTTCCTGAACAGCCGGGCGGCCTCGTACGTGTCCGGAGAGAACTTCGTCACTGACGGCGGGACGCTCGGCGCACTCACCACCGGCAGCCTGGTGCTCAGCTTCGACCCGGTCGACAACGACCTCGCCTGACGCGATTGGCCCATATGTAGCAGCTAGATTCCTCCGGTCCGTCTCCACGAGGGAGGCGCAGGAACGATGGAGGAGCCGTGTCACGAATGGGTCGTTACCTTGCTGGTCTGATCATCGCGGGGGTCGTGTTCGGCGGGATGTCCCTCGCCGCGGCACAGACCGGCGACCTGGCTGCGTGGTGCCAAGGGCGCGTCGATGTCGGGGCGGCGTTCGGTTCGGAAGACGAGGCAGCCATCGGTGCCGCGCTCGAGGCGTTCGTCGCGGCGGCGCCGGCCGACATCTCGGCCGACTCGACAGCGGTCGCCGACATCCTCGGCGAGAAGGGCGAGGCGGCGTTCGAGGACCCGGCGTTCAACGAGGCGCTCG
>JBKJJI010000186.1:0-12099 GCA_046598115.1 Acidimicrobiia bacterium
GAGCACCACACGACCGCCCTTACGGCCGCGCTCGCCGCCCGGGAGTCCGCGCTCGACGCCGGGGAGCTCGACGTCGAGGTCACCGAGCTCGAGGCGGTCAACGCTGCGCTGCTCCGCGCGAAGGACGCCGCCTGGGCCGTCCACAACGACCGACTGCGCACGGCGCGGGCGGTCGGCGACCTCGCCGGAGCCGACGCCGGCGTCGCCTCCATCGAGGCGTGCACGTCGGTGCAGATCGCGCTCTCGGCGCTCGACCGCCTCGAGGTTCGCGGCCGCGACTCGGCCGGGCTGCACCTGCTCGTGCGCGGGCACGGGCTCGACCTGGCCGACCCAGCGGTGGCGGGGCTCGTCGCTCGTCGGTCGGCCGACGCCCTGTTCGAGCACTGCGCCGTCCGTGAGGCCGACGGGATGCTGTCGCTCGTCTACAAGGCGGCTGCGGAGATCGGTGAGCTCGGCGACAACACCCGGCACCTCCGCGACGCCATCCGCGACGACGAGCTGCTGCACCTCGCGCTCGAGGCCGAGACGGCCGAGGTCGTCGTGCTCGGGCACACCCGCTGGGCGAGCGTCGGCATCATCTCCGAGCCCAACGCGCACCCGCTGAACTCCGACGAGGTCGAGCGCGACGACGGCCCGTACGTCGTCGCGGCCCTCAACGGCGATGTCGACAACTACGCCGACCTCACGGCGCTCGAGAGCCTCCGCCTCCCGGCGGAGATCACGACCGACGCGAAGGTCATCCCGACCCTCGTGTCGCACCATCTCGCGGCGGGGAGCGCGCCAACCGAGGCGTTCCGGGCCACGGTCGCAGCCCTCGAGGGATCGGTCGCGATCGGCGCGGCCATCGCGGCGTCGCCGGGGCAGCTCCACCTCGCGCTGCGTGGGAGCGGACAGGCGCTGTACGTGGGGATCGCCGAGGACGAGTTCGTGATCGCGAGCGAGCCGTACGGACTCGTGGAGGAGACCGCCGACTACGTGCGTCTCGATGGGGAGACGCCGTCGGATCCGGCGCGCGCGGGTGCCACCCGGGGACAGATCCTGGTGGTCGACGCGGCGCACGCCGGCACGCTCGGCGGTCTCGAGCGCCTGGCCTACGACGGCACCGCCCTCCCCTTCGTCGACGACGACGTCCAGCGAGCCCAGATCACGACCCGCGACATCGACCGCGGTGCGTTCCCTCACTTCCTCCTGAAGGAGGTGTCGGAGGCACCCGGGTCGTTCCGCAAGACCCTCCGGGGGAAGATCGTCGAACACGGCGGTGGTCGCCTCGCCGTGTCGCTGCCGGCCGAGACGCTGCCGGAAGGGCTGCGGAGCCGACTGGCCGACGGCGAGATCGACCGGGTCGTCGTGGTGGGGCAGGGCACCGCCGCCGTCGCCGGACGCAGCATGGCGGCGACGCTCAGCGAAGCGGTGGCCGGGAAGCTCGTCGTGACCCCGATGCTCGCCACGGAGCTCTCGGGCTTCGGGGTGCGCGACGACATGCGCGACACCCTGGTCGTGGCGATCAGCCAGAGCGGGACTACCACCGACACGAACCGCACGGTCGATGTCGTCCGCGACCGAGGTGCAGCCGTCATCTCCATCGTGAACCGGCGCAACAGCGACCTGGTCGACAAGTCCGACGGGGTGCTCTTCACGTCCGATGGGCGCGACGTGGAGATGAGCGTCGCCTCGACGAAGGCGTTCTACGCGCAGATCGCGGCAGGAAACCTGCTGGCACTCGCGATCGCAGACACGGTCGGCACGGTGGATGCGGACTGGTCCCACCGCCTGCTGACCGCGATGCGCGCGCTCCCCGACGCGATGGCCGAGGTGGTGGAGCGGCGCGACGCGATCGCCGCGGTGGCGCAACGCCACGTGCTCGCCCGGCGCTATTGGGCAGTGGTCGGCAACGGTGCGAACACGATCGCTGCGCACGAGCTGCGGATCAAGCTCTCCGAGCTCTGCTACAAGGCGATCGCGTGCGATGTCACCGAGGACAAGAAGCACATCGACCTCTCCTCGGAGCCGCTGATCCTCGTCTGCGCGGCGGGGCTCGTCGGCTCGAACGTCGACGACGTGGGCAAGGAGGTGGCGATCTACCGGGCGCACCGTTCGGCACCGATCGTGATCTCGAGCGGTGAGCGGATCTATCCGGACGCGCTGGAGACGATCTCCGTGCCGACCGTCCACCCGAACCTCGACTTCGTGCTCGCGACCGTCGCCGGGCACCTCTTCGGGTACGAGGCTGCGCTCGCGATCGACGCGTCGGCCCGGCCGCTGCGCGAGGCGCGCGCGGCCGTCGAGGCGACCGCTCCGGGGAGCCCGGATGCGCTGCTGGATCGCCTCGGTCCCGAGATCGAGGCACCGGCACGCCAGTTCTTCGACACCCTGCGCGCCGGCAGCTACGACGGTTCCCTCGAAGCGAGCACCGCGGCGCGGCTGGCGTCGCTGCTGCGCTACGCCACCGGCGCGATCTCCCTCGACTCCTACGAGGTCGAGCACGGCAAGGTGGGGGTTCCCAGCACGGTCGTGCAGGATCTCACGACCGCGCTCACCGAGGGGATCGAGGAGCTCACCCGCCCGGTCGACGCGATCAAGCACCAGGCCAAGACCGTGACGGTGGGCATCTCCCGTTCGGACGAGACGCTCCTCCAGGCGCCGCTCGTGCGCGAGGTCCTCGCCGCCGGTGCCCCGCGCGACGGCCTGACGTACCGCGCGCTGCGCACGCTCGTGGACCTCGACCCCGCTGTCGCCGAGGTCACCGGGTACACCCGCTACCGGATCGAAGGCGACGTCGCCGCCGACACTGCCACGGTCCATGTCGTCGACAAGGGCGGCGTCGCGGCCGGACTGGCGTCGAGCACGGAGTCGGACCCCGCCCTGCGGGGGACGAAGCACCGGGTCGCGGCCCAGCGCGAGGTGACGGCGGTCCTCGGACGACGCGACGGACGCACGCTGGTGATCGTCCCCGAGGTGAAGCAGAACCAGACGATCGGCCTGACCCTCCTCCATGTCCGCTTCGCCGAGCACCTCCCGGCCGCCGCGATGCGTGCCGTGCTCCAGGGGTACCAGGGCCGCTACGGCGCGCTCAAGGACGCGGTCACCGAGACCGAGCCCACGTTCGACGACGCCGTGCTCGCAACCGTGCCGGTCGTCGAGCTGCTCACCGCGCCGGTGTACGTCCTCGCGGAGCGCTGGCGGGGCTAGCCGGCCCCCACCACGATGGACGTCCTCGGGCTCGGCACCGACCTCGTCGAGGTGGCGCGGTTCCGCCTCGCGATGGAGCGCCGGGCGGCGCTGCCCGAACGCCTCTTCAGCGACGCCGAGCGCGAGTACGCGTTCCGTCAGCGCGATCCCTCCAAGAGCCTGGCCGCGCGCTTCGGCGCGAAGGAAGCGGTGATGAAGGCGATGGGCGTGGGCTTGTGGAAGTTCAAGTTCCGCGACGTCGAGGTGGTGCGGGCGAAGAGTGGTGCGCCGTCGGTGTCGCTCACGAACCGTGCCGCCGAGATGGCTGCCGAGCGAGGCATCGTCGGGTGGCACCTCTCGTTGACGCACACCGAGACGACCGCGATGGCGGTGGTGCTCGCACTCGGGCCCGGAACCTGATGGAGACGATGCCTGATGGGCTCGGGATGATGGAGCCGCTGCTCACGCCGGCCGAGATGGCCGAGGCGGACCAGCGGGCGGTCGCCGCCGGCACATCGGTCGCCGTGCTCATGGAGCGGGCGGGGCGGGCGGTCGCATGGGAGGTGCGGCGCGTGCTCGGCGGCGTCTACGGGCGGCGCGCAATCGTGGTGTGCGGCAAGGGGAACAACGGCGGTGACGGCCTTGTCGCGGCGCGGGTCCTGCGCGGCTGGGGTGTCCGGTGCGCGGTGTTCGAGCTCGCGCACGAGCCGGATCCGAGCGCAGTGGACGTGGCACTCGACCGTGCCGATGTGCTCGTCGACGCGATGTACGGAACGGGGTTCACCGGGACCCTCGACGGGGTCGCGGCCGAGGTCGCCGAGCGCAGCGCTGCGATCGTGACCGTCGCGGTGGACATCCCGTCGGGTGTCGACGGGAGCACGGGCGCGACGAGCGGGCCGGCGGTGCAGGCGACCACGACGGTGACGTTCGCGGCGCGCAAGCCCGGGGTCTGCTTCGAGCCCGGACGGTCCCGAGCCGGAGAGGTGCGGGTCGTCGACATCGGCATCGACGTGGGCACGCCGGCCCAGCACGTCGTCTCGGCCCAGGCCGTGGCGTCGTGGATCGAGCAGCGAGATCCCGATGCGCACAAGTGGTCGGCCGGGCTCCTCGTCGTCGGCGGCGCGGCCGGGATGACGGGCGCACCGATGCTCGTCGGCGGTGCCGCGATGCGCGCCGGCGCGGGGATCGTCTGGTGCGCGATCCCCGACGGGGCGACGGGCACGGCTGCGCCCGAGCTCGTCGTCAAGGCCCTGCCGAGCACGGACGACGGCTCCCTGGCGTCGATCCCCGCGTCGCTCACCGACGCACTCGGTCGTTTCCGCGCGGCGGTCGTCGGCCCCGGGCTCGGCACGAGCCAGGAGACCACGACGGCGGTCCGCCCGTTCGTCGCCACGCTGCGGTTGCCGCTCGTGCTCGACGCCGACGGGCTCAACGCGTTCGCCGGCGACCCGTCGGCGCTGCAGCACCGACCCGCTCCGACCGTGCTGACCCCCCACGCCGGCGAATACGAGCGCCTGCTCGGTGCGCCGGTCGGGCCCGACCGTCTCGTGGCGGCACGCCGTCTCTCCGACGCGACCGGCTGCACCGTGCTCCTGAAGGGCCCGGGGACCGTCGTCGCCGAGCCGGCTCGCTCCGATGTGCCGGGTCGCACGGCCGTCGTGGTGAACGGTCCGGCCGCACTGGCGACCGCGGGGAGCGGGGACGTCCTCTCCGGGATCATCGGCGGCCTGCTCGCCCGCGGGCTGGCGCCGTTCGAGGCCGCGGCGGGCGGCGCCTGGCTCCACGGCCGGGCGGCAGACCTCGCCGGTCATACTGGACTGGTGGCCGGCGACCTCGTCCGAGCGCTGCCCGCCAGCCTGCACCTCGACCCCAGCCTGATTCTCAACCCCAGCCGGGCCCGAGCCCGCTGAGACCTGGAGACCCCGATGGCCAGCTCCACCCCGGTCCGCGACGTGATGACCACGAAGGTGATCACGATCACCCCCGACGCCACGTTCGAGGCGGCTGCCGACCTGCTCGCCGAGCACCGGATCGGTGCGGCGCCGGTCCTCGACACCGACGGCGCGGTCGTCGGCCTGCTCCGCGACGAGGACCTCATCCTCTCCGAGGCCAACATCCATGCGCCGACCTGGTTCTCGTTCCTCGGAGCCGAGTTCCCGATGCCCGGTCAGGCCAAGCGCTTCGAGGAGGAGCTCAAGCGGATGACGGCCGCCACGGTCGTCGACCTGATGGAGACCGACTTCCCGACCTGCGGGCCCGACGACACGCTCGGCACGGTCGCGTCGGCGATGCACGACGGCGACGTGACGCACATGCCCGTCATCGACGGCGGCACGCTGGTGGGCATCGTGGCCCGTGGAGACCTCGTGCGACGGGTGGCGGCCGACACGTGACCGAGCTGCCCGACCTCCGCCCCGTCTGGGGGGAGATCGACCTCGGCGCGGTCCGTGCGAACGTCGCCACACTCGCCGCGCTGGCGGGCCCGGCGCAGCTCCTCGCCGTCGTGAAGGCCGACGGCTACGGGCACGGTGCCGTACCGGTCGCCGAGGCGGCGCTCGAGGCGGGGGCGACCTGGCTCGGGGTGGCGCTCGTGGAAGAAGGAGCTGCGCTGCGGCGTGCCGGCATCGAGGCGCCGATCCTGGTGCTCTCGGAGCCGTGGCCCGCCGCGGCCGAGTCGGTGGTCGCGCTCCGGCTCACTCCCGTCGTGTACACCGCGGTCGGGATCGACGCGCTCCGCAAAGCCGTGGTCGCAGCGGGGAACGACACCCCTCTTCCCGTCCACCTCAAGGTCGACACCGGCATGCATCGGGTCGGGTGCACGGTCGCGGATGCCCCGGCGCTCGTCGACACCATCGTCGCCTGCCCGGAGCTCGACCTCGGCGGGATCTGCACCCATCTCGCCGTCGCCGACGCGCCGGAGCTCCCGTACACCGACGAGCAGCTCGATCGCTTCGATGCGCTGCTCGCCGACCTCGACGCGCGCGGCACGCGGCCCCTGCTCGTCCACGCGGCGAACTCGGCCGGGCTCCTCGCCCATCCCCGGGCGCGCTACGACCTCGTCCGCGTGGGCATCGCGATGTACGGCGTGCCTCCCGCCGGTGGACTGGCCGATCGGGCCGAGCTGCACCCGGTGCTCGCCCTGCGCGCCCAGGTGTCGCACGTGAAGGACCTCCCCGCCGGGACCGGCATCTCCTACGGGCTCCGTTACGAGCTGCCGCGGGCCGCGCGGGTCGCGACGGTGCCGGTCGGCTACGCCGACGGTGTCCCGCGCAACCTCGGGATCAACGGGGGTGAGATGCTCGTCGGCGGGCGTCGATGTCCGATCGCGGGGTCGGTGACGATGGACCAGCTCATGGCCGACGTCGGCGACCTCGACGTCGCGGTCGGCGACGAGGTCGTGCTCCTGGGCCGTCAAGGCGACGACGAGATCACCGCCACCGAGTGGGCGGACCACATGGGAACGATCGCCTACGAGATCGTCACCGGGATCGGCCCGCGCGTCCCGCGTCGGTACCGGTGAGGGATCGCGGGCAGCGATGAGCGTCTCCTCGACCGCGCTCAAGGGTCTGGGCATCGCGGCCGGCGTGGCTGTCGGGGCCGTGGGCGTGGCGTATGGCGCCCAACGCGCGGTCGCGCGCAACCTTCGCCATCGGCCCGATCCGGATGCCGGTCGGCTCGGCCCGCTCCAGGTCGACGAGGCTCGCGTGCTCGTCGGACACGACGGCGTCGCGCTCCCGACGTTCAGTCGGGGATCCGGTCCGACGTTCCTCTTCTCGCACGGCGTGAGCATCAGCTCGCGCACCTGGGTCAAGCAGTTCGCCGAGCTCCCCGAGTTCGGGGTCCGCGTCGTCGCCTACGACCACCGCGGCCACGGCGCATCGGTCGCGGGCGACACCGGACACTCGATCGAGAACCTGGCGATCGACATCCGGACCGTGATCGACGGCCTCGACCTGCGCGACGTCGTGCTCGTGGGCCACTCGATGGGCGGGATCGCGGCCCAGGCCTACGTACTCCACCACCCCGACCATGCGCGGGCGCGAGTGCGTGGGCTCGTGCTCCTGTCCACGTTCGCACGGACGCCGCTCGCGGCCCTCGGGCCGCGCAACGGGGCGGCCGAGCGAGTGTCGGGGTGGCTCGACCTGGCCGCGCTCACAGCCCGCCCCGAGCTCGGCACGTTGATCGCCCGGCTCGGGTTCGGTCGCGACCCGCAGGCCAGCCACGTGGAGCTGGCCCGCCAGATGCTCTCCGAGTGCGAGCCCGACACGAGCCGCGCCGCGATCCTGCCGCTCCTCGGGCTCGACCTCACCGCGGAGCTCGAGGAGCTCGCGATCCCGACGCTCGTCGTGGCCGGGACCGCGGATCTTCTCACCCCTCCGCTGGAGGCTCGGCGGATCGCCCGCCACATCCCCGGGGCCCGGCTCCACCTGCTCGACCGGGCCGGGCACATGGTGATGCTCGAGCAGGCCGAGCAGCTCCACCACGTGCTCTTCGACTTCGCGCGCGACCTCGGGATCCCCGTCGGCGCCTTGGGCGCTCCGGGCGCGACCGGGTGACGACACCGAGCGCCCCGGAGATCCGCGTCGGTCACTGGACGGGCGCCGGGACCGGGGTCACCGTGGTCCTGTGCCCGCCCGGGACCATCGGGTCAGGGGAGGTCCGCGGCGGCGCGCCCGCGAGCCGCGAGCTCGAGCTGCTCGATCCCGTGCGCACCGTGGCGCAGATCGACGCGGTCGTGCTCTCCGGCGGCTCGGCGTTCGGCCTCGCCGCGGCCGACGGCGTGATGGCATGGCTCGTCGAGCAGGACCGGGGAGTCGAGACCCGTGGTGGGCGCGTCCCGATCGTCCCCACGGCGGCGATCTACGACCTGGTGGCTGCCGGCGGGGAACGTCCCGGCCCGCTCGAGGGGCGGGCCGCGGTGGAGGCCGCCGACGCGGCCGAGCCATTCCTCGGCGACCGTGGTGCGGCAGCGGCGGTGGGGGGCACCCGTCGGGTCGGCGCGGGTCGGGGGGCCACGGTCGGCACGTGGCGGGGGCCCGACGGCGGCGTCCCCGGCGGTCTCGGCGCGGCCGTGACGCGCTGTGGCGACGCCACGGTCGGCGCGCTCGCGGTCGTGAACGCCGTCGGCGACGTGGTCGACGAGCAGGGCCGGCCGCTCGCGGCATCCGCCTCGCCGCCGGAGGTGGCTCCGTTCCCGGAGATGGAGCCGCTGCTCACCGGTGAGGCCACCACGCTCGTCGTGGTCGCCACGGACGCCCGGTGTACGAAGACCGAGTGCGCGCTGCTCGCCCAGAGCGCGCACCTCGGCATCGCGCACGCGATCCGGCCGTCGCACACCCGCTTCGACGGCGATCTCGCGATCGCACTCGCCACCGGGACGGTCGACGCGCACCTCGACCGACTCCGGGTGGCAGCGTCCGAGGTGGTGGCGGGCGCGATCCGCGCCGCGGTCCAGGGCCCATGAACCGCGACGCCGAGGGCGCATCGTGAGCCTGCTCGAGCCGGTGCCGACGTGGTCGTCGTGGGAAGACCTCGAGCGGGATGCCTGCGCGTGCACGAAGTGCGCGCTCGCCGTCGGGCGGACCCAGGTCGTGTTCGGTGCCGGGGACCGGGCCGCCGACCTCGTCTTCGTCGGCGAGGGACCGGGTGCGGAGGAGGACCTCCAGGGCGTCCCGTTCGTCGGTCGCTCGGGGCAGCTCCTCACGAGGCTGATCGAGGGCATCGGGATGACCCGCGACGACGTCTACATCGCGAACGTCGTGAAGTGCCGGCCCCCGGGGAACCGCGACCCGTTGCCCGCCGAGATCACCGCGTGCCGGCCCTACCTCGAGGCGCAGCTCGACCTGCTCCGCCCCGCGGTCGTGGTCACGCTCGGGAACTTCGCGACGAAGCTGCTGCTCGAGACCAAGGAGGGGATCACGAAGCTCCGCGGCCGGTCGTTCCCGTTCCGGCGGGGCGACAGCGTGGTGCTCCCGACCCTCCATCCGGCAGCGGTCCTGCGCGGGGGAGGCCCTGCGCTCGCCCAGGCCCGCGCCGACTTCGTCGTCATCAAGCGTGCGGTCGCGCAGGCCCGATCGGAGCGGGAATGAGCACGATCACCGTCGTGACCCGCTCCGCGGCTGCGACGCACGCGGTCGGGCACGCGCTCGCCCCGATCCTGCGGGCAGGGGACCTCGTGCTCCTCGCCGGTGAGCTCGGCGCGGGGAAGACGGCGTTCGCGAAGGGGATCGGCGACGGCCTCGGTGTCGACGAGACGGTCGTGAGCCCGACGTTCACGATCGCCCGTGAGTACGAGGCGGCCGTCCCTCTCGTGCATGTCGACATCTACCGCCTCGAGCGGATGCAGGAGGTCGTCGACCTTGCGCTCGAGGAACGCGACGACGCGGTGACCATCGTGGAGTGGGGTGACGCGGCTTCGGCGGCGTTCCCCGCGGAGCGCCTCGAGGTCGGGATCGCACGCGTCGACGGCGCCGATGCAGCGGAGACGCGCACGCTCAGGATGGATCCGCAGGGAGACTCGTGGCGGGCCCGAGCCTCCCTGATCGAAGCGGCGATGCGAGCCGCGTCCGAGGTCTTCGACGACCTCGAGGTCCCGTGATGCACGTGCTTGCGATCGACACGTCGACGGCGCAGGTGGCCGTGGCCATCGGTGAGGGGCACGCGGTGCGGGGAGAGATCCGCCTCGTGGGCGGTCGTCGCCACGCCGAGCAGCTCGCACCCGCGATCGCCGCGCTCGTGGAGACCACCGGCGTGACGCTCGACCACCTGGCTGCGATCGCCGTGGGGATCGGTCCCGGGATGTTCACGGGTCTGCGGGTCGGCGTCACCACCGCGAAGACGATGGCGCAGGCGCTGCGGATCCCGGTCGTGCCCGTGGCGAGCCTCGATCTCGTCGCGTACCCGGTCCGCCACACGAGCCGGGTCGTCGTCGCCACCATCGACGCGCGGAGGAAAGAGGTGTTCCACGCCTCCTACCGTGCGGTCCCCGGCGGGCTCCAGCGGATCACCGACTACGCGGTGGCGCCTCCCGCCGAGCTGGTCGCCGAGCTCGAAGCACGGGGCGAGGAGGTCTTGCTGGCCGGTGACGGTGTGACCACCTACCCGGAGCTGTTCGACGCGCTCGAGCACGCCGAGCTTGCCGGGCCGGAGTTCGAGTCGCCGAGCGTCGCCGCACTCGTCGCGCTGGCTGCCGCTCGTGTCGAGCGCGAGGAGTTCTCGCAACCATGGGACGTGGTGCCGCTCTACCTGCGCGAGAGCGACGCCGAGCTGAGCTGGAACACGCCCAGATGAATGAGGCAGATGAATCAGGTCGATGAGATGCACAAGATGAGATCCAGCCGATGACGATCAGCCCGCCGTTGACGGTCCAGATCACCCCGATGCTCCGGCGCCAGGTGCGATCCGTGCTGCGGATCGAGGAGCAGGTCTACCCGCGTCCCTGGAGTCAGAACCTGTTCCTCTCGGAGCTCGCGATGCCCGGGTCGCGCGTCTACCGGGTCGCGTGCGTCGGTCGGAAGCTCGTGGGATACGGCGGGATGATGTTCGTGGCCGAGGACGCGCACGTGACGACGCTCGCCGTCGACCCGGAGTGGCACCGCTCCCAGATCGGGACGCGGCTCATGCTGGCACTCACCCGCGCTGCGCTCGCCCGGGGCGCGCGCAACCTCACCCTGGAGGTGCGGGTCGCCAACGACGCCGCGCAGGTCCTGTACCAGCGGTTCGGTCTCGCGCCCGTCGGCGTCCGGAAGGGCTATTACCAGGAGACGAACGAGGACGCGCTCGTCATGTGGGTGCACGACATCGACTCCGACGCCTACGCGCGTCGCCTCGACCGCGTCGGCTTGGGCATCACCGGCACGACCGTCTTCCCGGACCTCGAGCGTCCATGACCACGATCCTCGGGATCGAGACGTCGTGCGACGAGACCGCCGCCGCGGTGGTCGACGACGGCCGTGTGGTGCGATCGTCGGTCGTGTCGAGCCAGGTCGACCTCCATGCCCGCTTCGGCGGGGTCGTCCCCGAGATCGCGTCCCGCGCGCACGTCGAGCTCGTCGGGCCCGTGTTCGCCGATGCCCTCGGGGAGGCCGGGGTGGAGCTCGGCGCGATCGACGCCGTGGCGGCGTGCCACGGCCCCGGGCTCGCCGGCGCGCTGCTCGTCGGAGTGAGCGCGGCGAAGGCACTCGCGCTCGTGGCCGGGGTGCCGTACGTCGGCGTGAACCACCTCGAAGCCCACCTGTACGCGGCCTGGCTCGAGGACCCCGACCTCACGCCACCGCTCGCGGTGCTCATCGCCTCGGGTGGGCACACCATGACGGTGATCGTCGAGGACCACGGCACGTACCGGCTCGTGGGCGAGACGGTCGACGACGCCGCGGGGGAGGCGTTCGACAAGGTCGCCCGGTTCCTCGGGCTCGGGTATCCCGGCGGGCCCGAGATCGACCGGATCGCCCGCGACGGTGATCCCACGGCGATCGCGTTCCCCCGCGCGATGGCGGGTGCGGCCGACTTCTCGTTCTCGGGTCTGAAGACGGCCGTCGTGCTCCACGTGCGGGCGAATCCCGAGGCCGACGTGGCCGACGTGGCCGCGTCGTTCCAGGCTGCCGCCGTCGACCAGCTCGTCGCCAAGCTGGAGCGGGTCGCGGATGCGGCCGGGGCCACGTCCCTCGTCCTCGGGGGAGGCGTCGCGGCCAACTCCGCGTTGCGGGCCCGGGTCGAGGAGCGGGCCGAGGCGACGGGCCGGCGGGCGTTCCTGCCCGCCCCTGCGCTGTGCACCGACAACGCGGCGATGATCGCCGCCGCCGCCTGGTGGCGCCTCCGTTCCGACGGCCCCACCCCCCTCGACTCCGGCGTCGACCCCGGCCTCCGGCTCTCGTGATCTCAGGGGTTCGGGGCGGCGCGGCCATGGGTGGGCTTGCCGGGCTTCCGGCGAGG
>JBKJJI010000024.1:0-3100 GCA_046598115.1 Acidimicrobiia bacterium
GCGTCGCGCGCGTCGCGCGCGTCGCGCGCGTCGCCCTCGAACGACGTCGTCTGCGCGTCCGTCTGCTCGAAGGCGACGTTCATGACCCCGGCATCGGCGGCGCGCGTGCGTGCGTGCGCGAGCATCGGGCCCGAGAGGTCGACGCCGAGCGCGTCGCCGGCGATAGCCGCGCGTGCCGCAGCGATGGTGGTCGCCCCCGAACCGCACCCGACGTCGAGCACCCTCGCATCCGCAGCCAGGTCGGCCGCGTCGAGGATCTGCCCGACGTACCCGCCGAGCATGCGGTCGTAGCGATCGGCGTGGATGACCCAGTGCTCGGACTCCTCGGAGTTCCAGTGCTCGACCTGGTCGGCGTTCGGGGTCATGTGCATCCTCGTGGGTTCGGTGGTCTCAGCCGGCCCGGACGATGGCGCCGAGGCGCTCGCCGGTCAACTCGTCGTCGCGCACGCTCACCGTGCCGTTCACGACGACCGCGGCGTATCCGCGTGCGCCGCGGAAGAGGCGCGGTGCGCCGCCCGGCAGGTCGCGGGTCACTTGCAACGGCCCGACTGCGAGTCGATCGAGGTCGAGCACGCAAACGTCCGCGGCGCACCCGACACGGAGCTCGCCGCGCCCCGGGATGCCGAGGAAGCGGGCGGGGCGACGGGTGAGCCGCTCGATCGCGGCCTCGATCGGGAGCCGCTGCTCGTCGTGCACGAGCCGAGCCAGGATGTCGGTCGGGTAGGTGTAGTTGGTCACGCTCGTGACGTGGGCGCCCGAGTCCCCGAGCCCGACGAGGGTGAGGTCGTCGGCCACGAGCGTCGCGGCGCCGTCGCGGTCGCGGTTCACGACCGGGATCTGGAGCTCGGTCCTCAGGTCGTCGTCGACGAGCAGGTCGCAGAGCACGTCGATGGCGTGGGTCCGCCGCTCGTCGGCGATGTCCGTGAGCGTCCTCCCGAGCAGCGGCGCGTGCGACGGCGATCCCGAGACGACCCACTGGTCGTAGCAGGGCGCGAACATGCGGGTGGCGTCCTCGGGTGCTGCTCGCCACGACGCCCGGAGGTCCTCGTCGGCCAGGCGCGCGACGCGCTCCGACGGGGCGCGGGAGAAGAGGTCGGCCATCGCGGGCTCCCACCCCACGACCATTCGAGCGAGCGAGTGCTCGCCGAACGCCAAGGTCACCGTGACCGGCTGCGAGATGACCTGGGGTGCGACCGTCACCCGCTCGTTGAGCGTCCGGTTGTGGGCCAGCACCTGGCGCCAGACCTGGTCGCCGGGCTCGGCGAAGAACGGGGTCCAGGTCAGGCGGGCACCGGCGCCGCCCGTCCAGCCTGCATAGCGCTCGACCTCGGCGAGCAGAGCGTCGGCATCGCCGGCGAACTTCGTCTCCACGTTGATCTGCCACGGACGGCCGCGACACTCGCCGACCAGCGCCCGCAGCTCGTCGTCGTCGGCGAGACGACTGGGGACGGGGTCGCCGGCCCCATCCTGGTGGTTCGGGCCGCGCGACGTCGCGAACCCGAGGGCACCGGCGTCGAGCGACTGGCGGAGCTCACGGGCGAGCGCGACGCGGTCGTCGACGGTCGCGGCGTCGGTGCGGGCCCGATCGCCCATCACGGCGTAGCGCAGCGCGGAGTGCGGGACCATCCCCGCGACGTTCACGCCGAGTGGCTGGGTCCCCAGGTAGTCGAGGAACTCCGGCCACGACTCCCACGAGAACGGGACGCCGAGCGACGAGCTCGAGTACGGGATCTCCTCGACCCGCTCGAGGCTGCGCAGCAGGTACTCGCCCCCGCCGGGTGGGCAGGGAGCGACGCCGAACCCGCAGATCCCGAGGACGACGGTCGTCACCCCGTGGAGGCTCGTCGGGGTGGCGGCCGGGTCCCAGCAGAGCTGGGCGTCGAGGTGGGTGTGCGGATCGACGAACCCCGGCGTGACGAGGCGGCCATCGGCGTCGATCTCGCGCGTCGCCGACTCCGCGTCGGGCCCGACGTACGTGATCCGATCGCCGTCGATCGCGACGTCACCGACGAAGGGCGCGCCGCCCGACCCGTCGACCACCGTCCCGTTGCGGATGACGAGGTCGTGGGTCACGGCAGCCTCCGTCGGGCGCCGATGCTTGGTCGAGATCTCGTCAGGCGGCCGACTTCTCGAGGATGTGGACGCCGCACGCCGAGCCGAGCCCGATCACGTGGGCCAGCCCGACCTTGGCACCTTCGATCTGGCGGTCGCCGGCCTCGCCGCGCACGTGGGTGGCGACCTCCCAGACGTTGGCGATGCCCGTTGCCGCGATCGGGTGACCCTTCGACTCGAGCCCGCCGGAGACGTTGACCGGCATCGTGCCGTCGCGGCGCGAGGCGCCCGACTCGAAGAAGTCGACGGCACCGCCCTCCTCGCAGAGCATGAGGTTGTCGTAGTGCACCAGCTCGGCCGTCGCGAAGCAGTCGTGCAGCTCGACGAGGTCGAGATCCTCGGGGCCGATACCGGCCTGCTCGTACGCCTGTGTCGCCGCCATACGGGTGAGCGTGTTGACGTCGGGAAGGATCTGGCACGACTCCTGCCACGGGTCCGACGTGAGGATCGAGGCCGACACCTTGACCGCACGGCGCCGCTGGTCGGGTGCGAGCGTCGCGAGCTTCGCGTCGCTCACGACCACGGCCGCGGCCGCGCCGTCGCAGTTGGCCGAGCACATCGGGCGGGTGTTCGGGTAGGCGATCATGATGTCGTTCATGATCTCGTCGAGCGTGAACTGCTTCTGGTAGGCCGCGAGCGGGTTCAGCGTCGAGTGCGCATGGTTCTTCTCCGAGATGCGAGCGAAGAGCTCGAAGCTGGTGCCGCCGTACTTGTGGCCATACTCCATCCCGATCTGCGCGAAGACGCCGGGCATGATCTCGGTGCCGATCCGCCCGTCGACCGCGGCCACGGCGCCGTAGCGACCGCGCGGCTCCCACGTCTTCGAGTCGGCGGCGCGTGAGCCGCCGGTCAGCAGGCCGGCACCCGACAGCTTCTCGACGCCGACGGCAAGGCCCATGTCGCATTCGCCGGCCTTCACCGCCATGATCGCGGTGCGCAGCGCCGTCGCCCCGGTCGCGCAGGCGTTGGCGACGTTGTACACGGGGAT
>JBKJJI010000193.1:0-3818 GCA_046598115.1 Acidimicrobiia bacterium
AGCGTACGCGCCCCCTGGAACATCGCGTAGAGCGGAAGGTCGCCCGACACTCCCGCGGCACCCCACACCTGGATCGCGCGGTCGACCACTCGCATGTACGCCGCCGGGACGAACACCTTGATCGCCGAGATGTCGGTGCGGGGGTCCATGTCGTTGGCCATCTTCTCGGCACAGTGAATGGTCATAAGCCGCGCCGCCTGGATGTCTATGTACGAGTCGGCGATGAAGCCCTGGACGAACTGCTTCGTCTCCAGCAGACCGCCATGGACCTCTCGCACCCGCGTCCGTTCCACCATGAGGTCGAAGGCCCGCCACATCTGCCCGATCGAGTTCATGCAGTGGTACACCCGGCCCGCACCGAGGCGATCCTGGGCGGCCTGGTGACCACTCCCCCGACTGCCGAGCTGGTTCTCGATCGGGACGCGGACGTCGTCGTAGATGATCTCGCAGTGGTCGCTCGGGACGTTCCACACGGTGATCCCCCGCACGACGTTCACCCCTGGCGTGTCCTTCGGCACGATGATCTGCGTCATACGGCTGCTGGTGTCGGCGCCGCCCTCCTCGTCCTCGGTGCGACACATCACGATGAAGAAGTCGGCTCGAAGCCCGTTGGACGTGAACCACTTGTGGCCGTTGATGACCCACTCGTCGCCGTCGCGCCGCGCGGTGGTCTTGATCGAGCGGGGGTCGGAGCCGGCCTGGTCGGGCTCGGTCATCGAGAACCCGGACTCCATCTCGCCCGAGATGAGCGGGAGCAACCACTTCTTCTTCTGCTCCTCGGTCCCGTACTTGACGAGGATCTTCTGGTTCCCGGAGTTGGGCGCCACCACCCCGAAGAGCGCCGCGCCGCCGAGCGCGTAGGCGAGCACCTCGTTCATGTAGGCGACCTCGAGGAAGTCGAGGCCCGCCCCTCCGTACTCGACGGGCAGGTGCGGCGCCCAGAGCCCGGCTGCCTTCACCGACTGCTTGATGTGCTCGCGGACGTCCTTCGCCTGCTGCTTCTCCTCGTCGGTGAGGCGAACCCCCGCCCGCCGCGCGAAGAGGAGGTTCTCGTTGGGGAGGATCTCCTCGTTGACGATCGTCGCCGTGAGCGTCCGGATCTCGTTGACGCGGTCCGAGACCGTGGGGATGGGCTTCACGTTCATGAGCACGGCGTCGCTCCTGGTTCCTGGTCCGATACCCGAGCGGGCACCGGATCCGATGCCTGCGCGCGGGACCGCAGGGTACCGTCGGCCCGACCTGACCCGGCAACCTCCGGCCTGACCCGCCTCGGTCTCGTCGCGCTCCGCACCCCGGCGCGACCGCCCACGCGGCACACCGGGGCGGGCCTCTCTTCAGCTGTCAAAGGACTGGCGGGGAAGTCCCTCGTCCACGCGACGATCTGGGCTGAACGTCCGTGGCGCAGCGCTTGTTCGCGGCTCATGTTCCCGAGCCGGCCGCGGGCCAGGAGGCGGCCGCTGTCGCCGACCCCACGCGTGCGTCAGGCGGCGGGGCCGGCGCGCGCCGCGACGTCGCCGTGTCCGGGTCGGTCGATGCGACGCCAGGTGAGCCCGTCGGGTTGTTCGGGGTCGCCTTCGAGGACCCAGGGTCCGTGGGGCACCGCCATCGGGTGGTGGTACGGGCAGATCATCGCGACCGAGTGCTTGTCGGTCGGCCCACCCCACGAGCGGGGCCGGAGATGGTGGGCGTCGAGCCCGACCTTGCAGGTGCAGCCGGGCACCCGACACACCGGATCGCGCGCCCGCAGGTACTCCCGCAGCGCGGCGGGGATCCGATCACCCCGTGCCGGCGCGAGGGGGTCGTCGTCGTGGATCTCGCGCACGCGGGCACCATCGTCGATCAACGACTGCACGGTCTCGCGCGCGATCGGCATCCCGTTCACGGTCGGCTGGGCGTCGGAGCCCATGTGGATCACCACACTCGGCTTCCAACCCCGCTTGCGCGCACCGGCCTCGATCCCGCTGGTGCCGTCGCGCTGCGCCCGACACAACCCGACGAGCGCGTCTGCACCTCGGTGCGCGCGGGTGTCCCACGCCTCGCCCTTGGGCGGCTTCATGGTGCCGACCATGTGCTCCAGCACCGCTTCCACGAGGGCGCCGTCGATGTCGGGGATCGCGCCGGTGAAGCGGAGCATCTGACCCTTGCGCCACCACCGCAGCTCCCGCGCGTCGGGCCGCCATCTCTGTGGGCGACACCACCCGCTGGCGCTGCACCATCCGCGCCAGATCGGCCGGCGCCGCCGTCTTGGCGCGCTCGGCCCACGCCGCGTCCGTGGCGGGCGTCGCGAGCTGCACCAGCGGACCGAGCTGATCCATCGACAGCTCCCCCGCCTCGGCCGCCGCCGCGATCACCGGCAACCCATCGAGTGCCCGCGCCACCTCCACCTCGGTCCGGGCCGTCTGCGTTCGAACCCCGTCGCGCGCCGCGACCCACTCCACCGCATCGCACGAGTCCGTCGCCCGACGTTCGTCGAGCACCCGGTCCATCGCGATGCGCCGCAGCCGCCACCGGTGCTCCTCACGCGCCGCCTCGTCACGTGACGCGCGGAGCCGCTCCGTCGGCCAGGTCCTCAGCTCGTCGAGCGTGTCGGTGAACATGCCTCTATGCAACCAGGAGGGTGTGACAGCTACGCCCGGTTCGACGCCCTCGCGCGAGATTCTCTTTCCCGGGCAAACTCACGTCACGCCTGCGCCGGAGGCGTGTTGTGCGCGCGTCGATGCAGCCGGCGAGCGCCGCCTACTACGAGCCGATCGCCAAGGACATCGTGGCGAAGCGACCCGACTGGCAGGTCTGGGCGGTCGAGCGGCGCGAGAACCTGCTCGAGGACCTGCGCCGCGTCGTGAAGGCAGCGGCTCGTCGCGGCGGGAAGGTCGTCCTCGGTGGCCACTCGCTCGGCGGTTCGATCACCACCGCGTACGCGACCTGGGACTTCGGTGGGAAGGCGGGGGCCGAGGATCTCGACGGACTCGTGTTCATCGACGGTGGGAGTGGCCCGACGCCCGCCACCCCGGAAGCTGCGACCGAATCCCTCGCGGCGCTCGATGCCGGGTCGCCGTGGCTCACGTTCGGCACCATCACCGCGCCGTACGCGGGTCTGTTCAACGTGGTGGGCGCGACGACGGTGCACGAGGGGCGGGACGCGCGTCCTCGACGCCGCGCGCAACCTCGCGCAGCAGTCCGGGATCCCCGATCGCCAGCTGGTGCTGGTCGACCGGGCCGACACCTACTCCCACAACGACCCGAACTCGGCGATCCCCGACAACGACTTCCTGGAGAACCTGCTCCCGTTCCTGCGGTCGGTCAGCAGGTAGCGGGCGCCGCGCAAGCGGCGCTCAGCTCGATCCGAGCCCACCGCCGGTCTTCTTCGCGGCGTTCTTCTGGTGCTTCTCGGCGCGCTTCTCCTTGAGCGACTTCCCTTCCTTCTTGCTGTTCTGCTTCTTCGGAGACTTGTCGGCCATGGGGACTCCCTGTGCTGATCCGGGGATGTGGGTCGTGCGCCCTGCTCACGGTACTGCCGCTCCGCGCTGCGAGCAGGTCACTTCTCAGCCGCGGTCGACGAGCGGCGTCTGCCACCGACACCAGCGCGCGTCGCGAGGACCGAGTCGCCCAGACCGCGCGCGTCCTGGTATCCGCATCCTGTGGAGTCCGGCCACCGCTCCTGCTCGGCACCAGCGGCCAGCAGGACGAGGTCGGCGTTGTCCCAGGTGCCCGCCATCAGCGCACCGTCGTCGCCCACCGGCGCGCACCATCCGAGATGGTCGTCGACGAGGAAGCTCGACGTGATCGAGTCGTCGACGCCGACGCGCGTGCTCGCAGTT
>JBKJJI010000214.1:0-3607 GCA_046598115.1 Acidimicrobiia bacterium
CCGGTTGAGGTTCCAGCGCCACCGTGACAGAAACATCGGGGAGTCGAGGATCGCCTGACGGAGGGTCTCCTCGACGCCCGCACTCGTGACGTAGCGCGGGACCTCCTCCAGGGGGAAGCTGTGGTGCGGGCCGAGGGAG
Source organism: Acidimicrobiia bacterium (assembly GCA_046598115.1). Taxonomy (GTDB): domain Bacteria; phylum Actinomycetota; class Acidimicrobiia; order IMCC26256; family PALSA-555; genus DASUAO01. Next base: position 140 of record JBKJJI010000214.1, read on the forward strand.
AGCACGATGGCGTCGTCGCTGGCGGCGGCCTGGAGCTCGAAGTTGAAGGTCCGACAGAACTTCTTGCGCAGGGCCAACCCGAGGGCACGGTTGATGCGGCCGCCGTACGGGGAGTGGATCACGAGCTGCATGCCGCCGGTCTCGTCGAAGAACCGCTCGAGGACGATGCGGTCCTGCGTGGGCATCGCGCCGAGGGCGGCCCGCGATGCGGCCAGGTAGTCGACGATCATGGTCGCGGCGTCGGCGCTGATGCGGGCGTACTCGCGCAGCCACGTCCTGGCCCCGTCGGGGTCGCCCGCCGCGAGCAGCTCGTCGACCCGGTGGCGCAGGTCGGAGACCTCGACCGAGAGCTCGGCGGTACGGGCGGGCGCCTCGCCCATCCAGAACGGGATCGTCGGGGCAGCGGTCCCGGCGTCGCGCACCCGCACCACGCCTGCCTCGACCCGCCGGATCTGCCACGAGTGGGTGCCGAGGAGGAAGATGTCGCCCGCCATGGACTCGACGGCCCAGTCCTCGTTCACGGTGCCGATGAAGGTGTCGTCGGGCTCCATGACGACGCGGTAGTCGCCGGTCTCGGGGATGGCGCCGCCGGAGGTGGTCGCGGCGATCCGGGCGCTCTTGCGGCCGCGCACCGCGCCGTTCACAGCGTCGTGGAAGAGGTAGGCGCCGCGTCGGCCCCGGCCGGTCTGGATGCCGTTCGACGCGAGGTCGATCACCTCGTCGAAGTGCTCGCGGGTGAGCTCGGTGTAGGGAGCAGCCCGGCGTACGAGCGCGAACAGGTCGTCGGTACGCCACTCGCGTGCTGCCGTCTCCGCGATGACGTGCTGGACCGCGATGTCGAGCGGCTCGCGCGAGGGCACGATCGCGTCGAGCCGACCCGCGTGCACGGCCGCGAGCAGGGCGGTGCACTCGACGAGCTCGTCGCGGGTGAGCGGGTACAGGCGACCCTTGGGCGTGCCGGCACGGCTGTGGTTGGAGCGCCCGACGCGCTGGAGGAACGTCGCGATGCTGCGCGGGGAGCCGATCTGACAGACGAGCTCGACGGGGCCGATGTCGATGCCCAGCTCGAGCGAGGCCGTCGCGACGAGCGCTTTGAGGTCGCCGGCGCGGAGGCGCCCTTCGATCCGGTGCCGGCGCTCCTTGGAGAGGCTGCCGTGGTGGGCGGCGACGACGTCGTCACCGATCCGTTCGCCGAGCTGGTAAGCGATCCGCTCGGCCATCCGCCGGGTGTTGACGAAGACGAGGGTGGTGTGGTGCTCGCCGACGAGCGCGGCGATCCGGTCGAGCACGTCGGACATCTGCTCGGCGGCGATGACCGCCTCCAGCTCGCCGTCGGGCAGCTCGATCGCGATGTCGAGATCGCGCAGATGTCCCGAGTCGACGATGGCGGGGAGCGGGCGCGCGCCGACCAGCAGTCGGGCGACCGTCTCGATCGGCCGCTGGGTCGCGGACAGGCCGACCCGCACCGGGCGTCGGTCGCAGAGGGCCTCGAGCCGCTCGAGCGTGAGCGCGAGGTGCGCACCGCGCTTGTCGCGGGCGACGGCGTGGATCTCGTCGACGATGACCGTCTCGACCGTGCGGAGCATCTCGCGGCTCTTGGCGCTGGTGACGAGCAGGTAGAGCGACTCGGGCGTGGTGACGACGAAGCTCGGCGGGTGACGCAGCATGCCCGCTCGCTGCGAGGCGGATGTGTCGCCGGTGCGGACCGCGACGCGCACGTCGGGTGCGTCGAGCCCGAGCTCGTCGGCGACCTCGGCGATCTCACGGAGGGGACCGGTGAGGTTCTCGGCGATGTCGACCGCGAGCGCCTTGAGCGGCGAGACATAGACGACGCGGGCGACGTCGGAGACGGCGTCGCCGCGGGCGTGGGCGCGGTACAGGCGGTCGATGCAGACGAGGAAGCCGGCCAGCGTCTTCCCAGAGCCGGTGGGGGCGGCGATGAGGGTGTCGGTGCCCGCCGCGATGTGGGGCCAGCCGTCGCGCTGGGGCTCGGTGGGGCCTTCGGGGAAGCGGCGCCGGAACCACTCGGCGACCGCCGGGTCGAAGCCGTCGGGGTCGAGGTCCGCGCCGGCGCCATCGGCGTCGCCGAGGCGGAGCTGGCCGCGCGGACCTTGGCCGTCCAGATCTTGGCCGGGCGGGCCCTGGCCACGCGGTGGCTGACGGGTCCCGATCGCGGTCACAGGCCCATTCTGACCCCTGGGTACGACACCGCCGACCGGGTCGCTGCCCCGGCCGCTGGGCGGCTTCTCGTGACGAACCCTGCCCCTCGACCGGATTCGGTGACGCTCGGGGCCCCTGGAGCGGCCGATCTGGTCACCGGAACAAGGGAGAGGCCGGGGACCCGGAACGGCCCGGCGGGGGGTCGACCCTCTCTAGAGTGTCGCCATGGCCACGACACCCACCACGGACCTCGCCGTCGACGACATCGACTTCGGCAACATGGCGCTCTGGTCCCGCGACGACATCCCCGGGATGCTTGCCAAGCTCCAAGAGGAGAAGCCGGTCTCGTGGCACGGTGAGCCCGAGGTGCTCGGCCTCGCCGCCGGTCCCGGGTACTGGATGGTCACCCGCCATGCCGACGTCGTGCACGTGAGCCGCCACCCCGAGCTGTTCATCTCGGGCAAGGGGACGAACATCCCCGACTTCCCGCCCGAGGTCTACGAGTACCTCGGGTCGATGATCAACATGGACCCACCGCGGCACACCCGCTTCCGGCTCATCGTGAACCGTGGGTTCACGCCGCACCAGGTCGCGTCGCTCGAGCAGAGCGTCCACGACCGCGCTCGTGCGATCGTGGACGCGATCGCCGAGAAGGGCGAGTGCGACTTCGTCGACGAGGTCGCGGCGGCACTGCCGCTCCAGATCATCTGCGACATGATGGGGATCCCCGAGTCCGACTACCGCTACATCTACGACAACACGAACATCGTGCTCGGCGCGGCCGACCCCGACTACGGCGGCGACATCGCGGCGGCGTTCGCCGCGTCGCAGGAGCTGTGGAAGTACGCGCAGGAGCTCCGGGCGGAGCGCCTCGAGCACCCGCGCGACGACATCACGACGAAGATCGCCGAGGCCGAGGTCGACGGGCACAGCCTCACCGCCGAGGAGTTCGGCTCGTTCTTCGTCCTGCTGGTCGTGGCCGGCAACGAGACGACGCGCAACGCGATCAGCCACGGGATGCTCGCGCTCACCAACCATCCCGACCAGCGAGCGTCGTGGGTCGCCGACTTCGAGGGCCTCGCCCCGACCGCAGTCGAGGAGATCATCCGCTGGTCGACCCCGGTGATCCACTTCCGCCGTACGTGCGCGACCGCCGACACCGAGATCGGTGGGCAGACGATCAAGGAAGGCGAGAAGGTCGCGATCTGGTACGGGACCGCCAACCGGGACCCGCGCGTCTTCGACGACCCGTACGCCTTCGACCTGCGCCGCACGCCGAACGAGCACGTCGGCTTCGGCGGCGGCGGG
>JBKJJI010000339.1:0-8125 GCA_046598115.1 Acidimicrobiia bacterium
CGACGAGATCAACCGGCTCGCCGAGCGTCTCGAGCTGCGCCGCGACCCAGTCCGCGTACGCCTCCTTCGTGCACGCGAAGCCGTCGTCGAGCGGCGTGCCGAAGCCCGGGAGGCCGAGACGGACGATCTCCTCGGTCGAACCCGACGTGTCGAGCGCGCGCACGACGGGGTCCCACATCCCGGTGGTGTCGGGGACACCGTGGACCAGCACGATCGGCATCGAGTGTTCCTCAGGCTTGGGCGGGAGCCCCGGTCGCGATGTCGTTCGCCCACCGGTAGTCGGGCTTCCCACTCGGCGACCGGACGATCGCATCGACGAAGTGCAGCGCGCGCGGGACCTTGTAGCCGGCGATCTGGGTGCGGCACTGCTCCTGGATCGACGCGAGGTCGGGGGGGTTGGCGCCGTCGCGGGGCTGGACGACCGCGGCGACCAGCTGGCCCCACCGTTCGTCGGGGACGCCGACGACCACGCAGTCGTACACGTCGGGGTGCGCCTTCACCGCGCCCTCGACCTCCTCGGGGTAGATCTTCTCGCCGCCCGAGTTGATCGAGACCGAGCCGCGACCGAGCAGGGTGATGGTGCCGTCGGGCTCGTAGGTGGCGAAGTCGCCCGGCATCGCGTAGCGGACGCCGGCCTTGTCGGTCACGAAGGTCTCGGCCGTCTTCTCGGGGTCCTTGTAGTACTCGACAGGGATGTTGCCGCGGCGGGCGACCTTGCCGATCGTGTCGGAGCCGGGGGGGATCACCTCGAGGTCGTCGTCGAGCACCACGGTGTCCATGATCGGGGTGACAGTCGGGCCGCCCTTCATCGCGGTCTTGCCCTTCTGCACTATCGTGTAGCCGTTCGATCCGCTCTCGGAGGCGCCGATGGCCTCGGTCACGATGAGGTCCGGGAACCGCTCCATGAGTGCATCCTTCAACGACGGCGAGAAGAGCGCCGCGGTGCTGGAGAGCGCCATCCACGACGAGAGGTCGAGGGCGTGCACCGCCGGGTCGGCCGCTGCGTCCACGAGCGGACGGGCCATCGCATCGCCGGTGATCATGACCGCAGTGACCTTCTCCGTGGCGATGAGCTCGTAGACCTCGCGCGCGTCGAAGCTGGGGACGAGCACGACCTTGTTGCCGACAAAGCTTCCGGCCATCACGCTCCACTGCGTGGCCCCGTGCATGAGTGGCGCGATGGAGAACATCGTCATCTGCATCGGGTTGGCGAGACCCTTCTCGACCATGGCCTCGGGTCGGTCGACGCGGGTGTTGGTGGTCGGGTCGATGCCGCCGCCGAGCGCGAAGAAGACGTCCTCGTGGCGCCAGACGACCCCCTTGGGCATGCCGGTCGTCCCGCCGGTGTAGAGGATGTAGCGGTCGTCGGGGCTGCGGGGCTCGAAGTCGCGCTCCGGCGAGCCCTCCGCCAGCGCATCCTCGTACTCCGCGGAGCCGAGCTCGGCGACATCGGCGCCGCTGCCGTCCTCGATCACGATCGAGTGCGTCAGGAGCGGGAGCTGCGCGAGGACGCCACGCACGCGGGGAGCGAACTCGCGCTGGTAGACGAGCGCCTTCAGGTCGGCGTTGTCGAAGAGGTACGCGAGCTCCTTCTCGACGTAGCGGTAGTTGATGTTCACCCAGACGGCGCGCAGCTTGAAGACGGCCCAGAGGGTCTCGACCCACTCCACCGAGTTGAGCGCATAGATGCCGACATGGTCGCCGGGGCCGACACCGTTCGCCTGCAGGTGGTGCGCGAGGCGGTTCGCCCGCGCGTCCATCTCCGCATACGTACGGCACTTCCCGTCGCAGACGAGGTAGTCGCGCTCGCCGAAGTGGTCCACGGCGTTCTCGAACAGGTCGGCGAGGTTGAAGTGGATGTCGGTCACTGTTTTCTCGGGCTCCTGCTAGCGGGTGAGGTCGGCCATGAGGCGCATCGTGTCGGGGTCGGCGCCGCCGAGCAGCATCGTCGTGACGGGCGTCGACCGCCAGGCCTCGAACCGCTCGGCGATGCGCTCCTTCGGGCCCACGAGGGAGATCTCGTCGGCGAAGGCGTCGGGGACCGCGAGGATCGCCTCGTCGCGCTTGTCCTCGAAGAAGAGGTCCTGGATGCGGTGTGCCTCTTCCTCGAACCCCATGCGGGCCATGAGGTCGGTATGGAAGTTCTTGGTCTTGGCCCCCATGCCCCCGATGTAGAAGCCGAGCGTGGCCTTCACCGGCCAGAGGGCCTCGGCGACGTCGTCGTTGACGATCACCGACACGTTGACGGCGATCTCGAACCCGGGCTTCAGCGCGCTCGGGTCGAAGTCGTAGGCGTCGGTGCGGTACGGCGAGTAGTAGAGGGGGACCCAGCCGTCGGCCATCTCGAGCGCGAGCGCCACGTTCTTGGGGCCCTCGGCCCCGAGGTAGATCGGGATCTCACGGCGCAGCGGATGCGTGATCATCTTCAGGGGCTTGCCGAACCCGAGCGCACCCTCGCCCCGGTACGGGAGCGGGTAGTGCTCGCCGTCGTTCGTGACTGGTTCGGCACGCGCGATCGCGTCGCGCACGATCTGGATGTACTCGCGGGTGCGTGCCAGAGGCTTCGAGAATGGTCTGCCGTACCAGCCCTCGACGACCTGCGGTCCGCTCACGCCGATCCCGAGGCACGCCCGGCCCTCCGAGAGCCCGTCGAGCGTCATCGCGTGCATCGCCATCGCGGTGGGGGTGCGGGCCGAGATCTGCGCGATGCCGGTGCAGAGCCGCACCCGTGTCGTGGCCGCGGCCACCGCGGCGAGCGGCGAGAAGGCGTCGGAGCTCCATGACTCACCGGTCCAGATCGAGTCGAACCCGATCTCCTCGGCGAACGTCGCGGCCTCGACGAGCGCACGCGCGGGACGCGGCTGTGCCGTCCAGTACCCGAACTGCAGTCCCAGGTGCATCCTCGGAGCATACGAGGCCGACCGCAGCGTGTGGCCTGCCGCGATGGGCCGGATCGGGCGGCCGGATCGGGCGCGTGTGGCGAGATCGGCGTCGGGCCTGATTGACTGACGCCTTCGTCAGGAAGGGACGGCAGCAACGTATGGCTTCATCACCTGGTCGGTCGGGGGGTGGCGACCGCACACCCGTCATCGTCGGGCTCGGGCTCTCCGACTACCCGAAGGCCCCACACCTCGACGGCGTGCAGCACCACGTGCTCGCGGCGCAGGGGGCCATCGCCGACGCGGGGATCGAGAAGTCGGAGATCGACGGCTACGTGAACGCCGGGGGCGGCGGCGGGATGATGGTCGACGACGCCGTCACCATGGCCGAGTATCTCCGGATCGACCACCGCTACATCGACGGCACCATGACGGGCGGCTCATCGTTCGAGTTCCACGTGCAGCACCTCGCGGCCGCGATCCGTGAGGGCCTGTGCGACACGGCGCTCGTCACCTACGGGTCCGACCAGCTCTCGCGCATGGGTCGATCGCTCGGGACCGGCGGGTTCCAGCGCGCCGGCGCGCGCGTGAGTGGCCCGGTGCAGTACGAGGTCCCATACGGGAACTCGCTCGTGGGCTCCTACGCGATGCACGCGATGCGGCACATGCTCGAGTTCGGCACCACGTCCGAACAGCTCGCCGAGATCGCCGTGGGAGTCCGGGAGTTCGCCGGGCTCAACCCGAACGCGATCTACCGCGACCCCATCACCGTCGACGACGTGGTGAGCAGCCGGGTCGTCGCCGATCCGTTGCACAAGCTCGACTGCTGCGCGATCACCGATGGTGGCGGGGCGTTCGTGATCACGACGGCCGAGCGCGCCAAGGACCTCCCGAACCCGCCGGTCTACGTGCTCGGTGCCGCAGGGGCGCAGACCCACTGGAACATCTCCCAGCAGACCGACTTCACCACATCGGCGGGGGCCAAGGCCGGGCCGATCGCCTTCGAGCGCGCCGGCGTGACCCACGACGACGTCGACATGCTGATGTTCTACGACTCGTTCACGATCACCTGCCTGATCCTGCTCGAGAGCCTCGGGTTCGTGCCGCGAGGTGAAGGCGGCCCGTTCGTCGCCGAAGGCCACCTCAAGCGGGGTGGCAAGTGGCCGCTCAACACCGACGGGGGCGGGCTCTCCTCGTGCCATCCGGGGATGCGGGGGATCTTCCTCATCCTCGAGGCGGCGCGCCAGATCAGGGGTCAGGCCGGCGAGGCCCAGGTCCCCGACTGCGAGGTCGCGCTCGCGGCCGGCTCGGGCGGATGGCTCAGCTGCATCGGAGTGGTCATCCTCGGAAAGGACGCACCGTCATGAGCCCCCACGAGGTTCGAGCAGTCGAGGAGTGGGCGAAGCCGCTCCCGAACCCGGATGCGGTGAACGGCGAGTACTGGCAGGCCGCGGCCGACGGGCGTCTGCTCATCCAGCAGTGCCCCACGTGCGGGCACCGGCAGTGGTATCCGCGCGCGCTCTGCACCAGCTGCGCGGGAGAGCCGGGCTGGCTCGAGTGCACGGGGCGCGGGACCGTGCACACGTACACCGTGATCCGCCAGTTCGGGATGAAGGCGTTCCGCGACGAGCTCCCCTACGTGATCGCGATGGTAGAGCTCGAGGAAGGCCCGCTCGTCTTCGGGAACGTCACCGACTGCGAGGTCGACGACGTCGCGATCGGGATGCCGGTCGAGGTCTGGTTCACCAAGGCCGCGGACGACATCGGCGTCGCGAGCTGGCGGCCTGCGAGCGGGTGAGCCCGACCGCCCGGCGCGCGCGGCTACCGTGCGTTGCACGCAGCACACGGTGAGGGGCATCCACATGCGCAAGCTGGCCAGTCTGTTCGTGACCGTCGGTGTCGTCGGAGGGCTGACGCTCGTCGCCGCGCCCGTCGGAGCGGGCGTCGCCGGGCGCGTCGTCGCCAAGACGTCGAAGTTCTGCAAGGCCATCCGGACGTTCAACATCCCCCAGGTCAGCGACGACCCGGATGCCCGTGAGCAGGCCGGCGCGACCGCGAAGCAGCTGCGCAAGATCTCGAAGAAGGCCACGGGCAAGACGCGCAAGGCGGCCCGCACGCTCGCGGAGGCGTTCGACGGGCTCGCCGATGGCGACAGTGCCGCCGATGTACTCGACAGCGACTACGTGCGCGCGGCGGCGACGTTCGCGTCCGCCACGCTGAAGTGCCTCGTCGGCGACGCCAAGCTGCCCGACATCAGCCTCCCGGACATCAGCCTTCCGGGCGACTGAGGTACCGGGGTCTCAACGGGGCCGACGCCCGTCCTTGGGTGCGATGAACACGATCTCGGCTTCGGCGACACGCGTGCCTTCGCACTCGGCGGTGCCCCAGACGAAGATCTTGCGTCCTTCGACGCGGTCGATCCCGGCCTCGTAGTCGATCCGCTTCTGGAGCGGGGTCGGGCGCAGCATCTTCACCGTGAGCGTGCCGGTGTAGCCGGCGAGGCCCGACAGCGTCTGGGCCGAGCCGAGCAGGTCGTCGAACGCGGCGGCGACGAACCCGCCGTGCACGTGGCCCATCGGTCCTTCGTACGCGGGGGAGTACGTCGCCCAGCCCACGGCCCGGTCGGGGGCGCGCTCGGGCGACATCTCCCACTGCAACGGGGCCGCGAGCGGGTTCGAGCGACCGCTGATGCCACTGCGCTCCAGCAGCGCGCCGTCGTCGCCGCCGACGGCACCCAAGCCTCCTTTCGCATGGAGGCTCGGCATCGGGTCGAGATCGTCGGCGGTGGCGCGCACCGCGTCGGCGACGGCATCGACCGTCGCGAGGTCGGCCTCGTGGACGTCGAGATGGGTGGTGAGCTCGATCAGCCGCTTCACCTCGCGCACGAGCCGGTGCTTCACGGCCCGGGCCGGATCCTCGGCGGGATCGTGGCTGTCGTAGGTCGTGCGCGCGTCGGGGGGAAGGGACACGGTGGCGAGCCTAAGCCGCCGTCGTAGCATGCGCGCCATGGCGGTGGACCTGTCGATCGTGGGCCGCGAGTACGGGCCCTGGGAGAAGACGTGGACGCGCGACGACGTGATGCTCTATGCGCTCGCGGTCGGTTGCGGGTGGGACGACCTCCGGTTCGTGACCGAGAACTCCGAGGGCATCGACCTCGAGGTGCTGCCGACGTTCGCGGTCACCGTCGGGATCGCCGGGCCGGGGTTCTCGTTCGACGACTTCGGTGAGGTGCCGATGGAGAGCATCGTGCACGGCGAACAGCGGATCGCGCTCTCGGGTCCGATCCCACCGGAGGGCTCGGTGCGCGTGTCGGGCCGGATTGCCGAGGTGCTCGACAAGGGCTCGGGCGCGCTCGTCGTGACCGAGTGGGACGCGGTCGACGCGACGACCGGGACACACCGGTTCACCAACCGCACATCGTTCTTCCTGCGGGGGCTCGGCGGTTTCGACGCCGAACGCCGCCCGAGCGGGTCGGGCGCCGGATCGGGTGGCGGGTCGCCCACCGGGTCGGGAGCGTTGGCGGCGCCGCCCGACCGCGCGCCCGACCACGTGGTCGCGCACGAGACGGCGCCGACCCAGACGCTCCTGTACCGGATCGCGTCGGGCGACCACAACCGGATCCACTCCGATCCGTGGTTTGCGCACGCCGCAGGGTTCGACCGACCGATCCTGATGGGCCTCGGCTCGCTCGGCTTCGCGGGGCGTGCGGCGCTCGCGGCTGTGTGCGACGGCGATCCTGCTCGCCTGCGCGCGATCGAGGGACGGTTCGCGTCGCCCGCGTACCCGGGCGACGTGTTGGAGACCGCGCTGTGGGTCGATGCCGATGGCGCGGGCGCGACGTACGTCACGAGGACGCAGCGGGGTGAGGTCGCCCTCGACCGGGGACGCGTCGAGGTGACCGCTCCCTAGCCGGGACCCAGCTCGCGAGGTGTCTCGACCTCCTCGATGCCGCGCTCCTTGACGATCGTCTGCACGATGCCGCTGTCGTCGCGCGCGAGGAGGTCGGCCACGGCGGCGGCGACGTCGGAGGGATCGAGGACCGGCCTGCCCGCCATCGACATCGCCTCCTTCTGACGCTCGGTGACCATGGGGGTGTCGATCCCGCCGGGGCAGATGGCGTGGACGCGGACGCCGGCGCGGCCGAGCTGCGGGGCGACGCTGCGGACGAGCCCGACGATGCCGTGCTTGGTGGCCGCGTACATGGGGTCGCCCGCGTACGGGAGGAGCCCGGCGACGGATGCCGTCGCGACGATCGCACCACCGCCGTGCTCGATCATCCCCGGGGCGAGCGTGCGGATGCCCAGCGCGACGCCGTGCAGGTTCACGCCGACCATCTGGACGAGCCGGTCGACGGGTGTGTCGAGGAACGACTCGGCGATGGGCGCGGCGAGGATCCCGGCGTTGAGGTGGACGAGGTCAACGCCGCCTTCGAGGTGCGCCGCGAGTGCCTCCCAGGCCACGCCATCGGCGACGTCGAGCTGCACGTGTGCGCCGTCGATGTCGGCGGCGACCGCCGCGGCCGCGTCAGCCGCGATGTCGGCGACGATCACGTGTGCTCCTTCGGCCGCGAGTCGCCGAGCGCTCGCGGCGCCCACGCCGGAGGCGCCGCCGGTGACGAGCGCGACCATGTCGTCGAAGCGTCCCATCATTCGTCCTTCATGCGGGAAGGCGCGTTGCGCGGCGGCCGGTTGCGTGAGAGGTGTGCGCCGTTGTCGGCGAGGACGAGCTGACCGGTGACGGCGCGGCCGAGATCCGACGCGAGCGCGACCACCAGCCGGGCGAGGTCGTCGGGCTCGGTCATCCGACCGAGGGGGATCGTCGTCGTGAGCTCGTCGACGTACTCGTCCGAGAGCGCCGCGCGCACGACCTCCGTGAGCGTGGTGCCCGGGGCGACCGCGTTCACCCGGATGTCGTGGGCCCCGAGCTCGGTGGCGATCGTCTGCGTGAGATGGTTGATCGCCGACTTGGCCGCGCCGTAGGCGGCGAGGTGGAGCGCGGGGCGGGTCGACTCCCCGGAGCTCACGTTGAGGATCACACCGGCGACACCGGCGTCGACCATGGCCCGGCCCTCGGCGCGACAGCACCGGGCCGTGAGCACGAGGTTCTGCTCGACGATGTCGCGCAGCTCCGCATCGCCTTGCTCGAGGAACGGTGCCGGGGTGTGTCCGGCGAGCATCCCGACGTTGTTCACCGCGATCGCGAGCCCACCGAGCGCCTCGACGGTCGCCGCCACAGCCGCCTCGGGT
>JBKJJI010000298.1:0-5319 GCA_046598115.1 Acidimicrobiia bacterium
TGCTTTCGGCGCTTGGAATACCCTCGCCTATGATCACTGCTCCCATTCGGGGGTGGTGTAATCGGCAACACAACAGGTTCTGGCCCTGTCATTGGGGGTTCGAGTCCTCCCCCCCGAGCTTGCCGGCACTACGCCGGCACCCGGCCCCGTCGTCTAGTGGCCTAGGACGCCGCCCTCTCAAGGCGGAAACGGCAGTTCGAACCTGCTCGGGGCTGCAACACGGTCCGCACCCGTTCATCGGGTGCGGACCGCTTCGCGTCCGCGGCGCGCCGCGTGCCGCGACTTCCGTCGCGTGCAGTGCCACCTCCGTGGAGTGCGCACCGCAGCACGCGCGTCGCGCGATCCGCGTGCGCCAGCCCCTGCGACGCGCGCTGACCGGGGGTGGCGCGCTCGACGCGCGCCGCTCGACGTGTGCGGCGGGTGCGCGCACCGGACGCGAAAGATGTGCGGAAATCCACCACATCGCGTCGCAAATCGTTTACCGTCGTCGGGAACGTGTCGCGGTTGTCGCACGCAAGCGCGACTTCTCCCGATGAGCACAAGTTCCATGTACAGCACGACCCGATAGTGCACGGCCGGATGGAGTGTGAGCAGCGCAAATGCTTGACACTCGCATGCGGATGCGTTCGACTTTCCTGCAGCAGACAATGGAGGCAACGGCGTGAACAAGGCAGAGCTGATCGACAAGATCGCCGAGGGGTCCGGTCTCTCGAAGACAGATGCCGACAAGGCGCTGTCCGCCGTCCTCGACACGATCAAGGCCGCGGTCGCGAGCGACGACACCGTCGCGCTCCCCGGGTTCGGGAAGTTCTCGCGGACCGAGCGCAAGGCGCGCGAAGGCCGCAACCCACGGACCGGAGAGCCGGTGCACATCCCGGCCTCGAAGGCCGTCAAGTTCTCAGTGGCAGCTGACTTCAAGAAGACAGTGAACACGAACGACGCAACCATCTGAGGCCGAGTCCTGTAGCGAGGCAACTCGGAGACCGAAACCCGTCAAAGAAAGGTGGTGACCGTGCCTCCGGCTAAGCGACGTACCGCACGCAAGAGCGCGGCAAAGAAGACAACGGCCCGGAAGCCGGCCAAGCGCCGGGCATCGAAGAAGTCGACGGCTCGGAAGCCGGCCAAGCGCCGGACCGCCAAGAAGTCGACGGCGAAGAAGGCTCCGGCCAAGCGTCGTAAGAAGGCAGCGGCGAAGAAGGCTCCGGCCAAGCGTCGCAAGAAGGCAGCGGCGAAGAAGGCTCCGGCCAAGCGTCGCAAGAAGGCTGCCAAGCGCAAGTAGGGCAGTCGCCACACGAACGTGCTCGAGGGGGTCCTCCGGGGCCCCCTCGTCGCGTCCCCGGGCATCGCGTTCGTCGTGCCGCGGGGGTCACGGGAGCAGCGTCAGAGCGGCTGCACCAGCTTGAACGCCTCGCCGAACCCGAAGTCGCGGTCGGTCGCCACGGCCCTCGCCTCGGTCCTGATGCGCTCCGTGAAGCGGTCGCGTGCGGCACCGGCATCCGGTGCGGCCGCGTCGATGTCCATGGTGGAGCGCCACTGGCTCCGGTGCTCGAGCAGCGCGGCGATCTTCGCGTCGACGTGGTCGGTGACGTCCTCCACGTGGTCCACGACCTCGGCCTCGAACAGCCAGAGCGCGGAGGGGCGATGCGGCTCCCCCCGTCCGGGGAAGAAGTGGGGGTCGCGCGCCGCGACGATCGCCTCGATCGTCAGGTCGCCCGCCCGCCGATGATCGGGATGCAGGCGGTACCGCTTCCACGGGTCGTGGCCGAGGACGATGTCCGGCTGCACCGCGCGGATGGTCGCACACACCCGCTCGCGGGTCTCGGCGTCGTTCTCGAGCTCGCCGTCGACGACCCGCAGGTGATGAACCTCGAGCGCTCCCAGCACGTCGGCCGCCGCGCGTTGCTCGACCTCGCGCGTGGCCACGAGCTCGGCGGTGTCGGCGCGCGCATCCCAGGTTCCCTTCGAGCCGTCGGTGAGCACCAGGAGGTGGACCTCGGCGCCGGCCGAGCTCCACTTGGCGAGCGTCGCCCCACAGCCGAACTCGACGTCGTCGGGATGGGCGCCGATCCCCAGCGCCCGCTGCGGCATGTCGTCCGTCATCGAGGGCGCCGAGCCGTGAGCTCGTTCTCGTCATGAGCCCGACGTGCCAGGAGGAGCTCGTAGTCGGCGGGGACGTCGACGTCGAACGCGAGGTCGCTGCGGCGGACGACCTCGACGTCGAGGCCGAGTCGCTGCGCGGCAGCCTCGTGTCGGCGGAACGAGCCAGGGCCGTAGGAGAACGCGAACGTGCACGGGAGTGGGATCGACACGACGTTCGTGCCGTCGTCGCGGTGGCAGGGGACGAGCACCACGGTCCCGGCCGCGACGCGGGCGACGAGCGCAGGGAGCGCGCTCGCGTCGGGGAGGTCTGCATGCGCGACGATCGCCCGGTCGAACCCGAGGTCGGTGAGATGCCCACAGCCGGCCTCGGCCGCGGTATCGAGCCCTCCCGCGGGATCGTCGATGGTCATCGCTCCCATGTCGCCTGCCCAGGTGCGGACTTCGGGGGCCGACGACACGATCACGACGGGGAGGGGCGACGCGGCGCCGACCACCGTCGCGGCCAGCAGCCGCGCGAGCTCGGCGCGGGCAGGGCCCGAGATGCGGTCGGCGAGCCGTTCCTTCGCGCCCACGAAGGAGCGGATCGGGATGACGACGCCCACGCGTGCACGTGGCGCACCCTCAGGTTGGTGGCCGCCCCGATCGAAGGTGGGGGGTGGCGCGTCGTGATGGTTCGGTCGAGCGGACGCTGCAGGATTGCCCATCGGCTTGCGTATGCTATCGGCGTGGAGCCGGTCTACGCCTTGGCGCGCGGCGCGCTCGTACCGCCGCTGCGGCACGGGCTGCGCTGGACGATCGAAGGCGCGCACCGGATCCCCACGCACGGACCGGTCGTGCTCGCGAGCAACCACATCTCCTACCTCGACCCGCTGCTCCTTGCGTACGTCGCCGATCGGCGCCGTCGGCGGGTCCGGTTCCTGGCCAAGGCAGAGCTCTTCGACAAGCGCGGGCTCGCGTGGGCGCTGCGGCGCATCAACCAGATCCCGGTACAGCGCAACACCGCCGACGCCGCGTCGTCGTTGGACGCGGCGGTCGAGGCGCTGCGGGCCCGCGAGTGCGTGACGGTCTTCCCGGAGGGGACGATCTCGCTCGACCTCGAGCCGATGGCCGGCAAGACCGGCACCGCACGCCTGGCCGCCGCAACCCGGGTCCCGGTGACACCCGTCGGCCTGTGGGGCGGTCACCGCATCATGTGCAAGGGCCGCAAGCCGCGATGGCGCACGGGCGTCGCGGTGACCGCCGTGGTGGGCGCGCCGATCCGGGTCGACCCGGCCGAGGACCTCTACGAGGCGACCGACCGGATCATGGCGGCGATCGCCGACTGCGTGGGGCGGGCCCGCGCGATCTACCCGCAGCGGCCGCGGGGCGGTGACGACGACTGGTGGTGGCGTGAGCAGCACACGGCGGTCGCCCGGCCGGCCGTGCGCGGCGGGGCGGCGACGACATGACCCCGGACACCGCCCGGCCGAACGAGCGCGTCGTCGTGATCGGCGCGGGCTCGTGGGGGACCGCGGTCGCCGCGATCGTGGCCGAGCACGCGCAGGTCACGCTCTGGGCCCGTGATCCCGAGCTGGCGAACACGATCGACACCGAGCACGAGAACCCGCGGTACCTCGCCGGGATCGCGCTCCCGGAGCGGCTGCGGTCGACGTCGGATCTCCTCGAGGCGTGTGCCGACGCCTCGGCCGTGATCGTTGGCGTCCCGTCGCACGGTCTCCGTGACGTCCTCTCCGAGGCGAGCACCGCGATCGACGACGACGTCGCGATCCTGAGCCTGTCAAAGGGTGTCGAGCAGGGAACCTTCCTCCGGATGACGGAGGTGATCGCCGAGGTGCTCCCGGACCATCGGACCGATCGCATCGGGGTCCTCACCGGCCCGAACCTCGCCCGCGAGGTCGCCGAGGGGCAGCCGACCGCGTCGGTCGTCGCGATCGGCGATGCCGACGCCGGTGCGCAGCTCCAGCAGCTGTTCATGACGAACTCGTTCCGGGTGTACACCAACCCCGATGTCGTCGGTTGCGAGATCGCCGGTGCGCTCAAGAACGTCATCGCCATCGCCACCGGGATCGCCGCCGGTCTCGGGTACGGTGACAACACGAAGGCCGCGCTGATGACCCGGGGGCTCGCCGAGCTCGCACGGCTCGGCGTCGCGCTCGGCGGTGATCCGCTGACGTTCTCGGGACTGGCTGGCATGGGCGACCTCGTCGCGACGTGCACGAGCGAGAAGAGCCGGAACCGGCATGTCGGGTTCGAGCTCGGCCGCGGGCGCCCGCTCGACGACATCGTCGCCGAGATGAACATGGTCGCCGAGGGAGTCAAGAGCACGCCCGCGGTGCTGGAGCTGGCGCGACGCAACGACGTCGACGCGCCGATCGCCGCCATCGTGGGCGCGGTGCTCTACGACGGTGCTCGTCCCGAGTCGATCGTGCCCACCCTCATGCTCCGTGAGGCCAAGGCCGAGCTGCACGGCTTCCGTTGACGTTCGTCGGTGTCCTCGACGAGCCACCGCTCGCTCGGGTCGACGGTCATGGTGGCGTCGACTTCCTCGAGGCGACGTGGTCCCTCGACTGGTGGATCGGCGGGGACGACCGCTGGTACGTCCCCGACCGTGAGGCGACGATCCGCCAGACGCTCGTCGACGACCGACCGGTGGTGCGAACGGCGATGCGGATCCCCGGAGGCGATGCCGTCCACCACGTGTACGGCATCGGGCGGAGTGCGGATGCGGACCCGACCGTCGTCGTCGAGATCGAGAACGACTCCCCGGCCCCGTTCGTCGTGGCGTTCGTCGCCCGCGACGTCCAGGCCATCGACGTCGACGGTTCGATCGTGCGGATCGATCGTCGCCCGGCGATCGTGATGCCGCGCGCGCCCTCGCGCTGGTCGGTCGCCACCGGGGGCTCGACCGAGTTCGAGGTGCTCGGCGGCGCGGCACGCGAAGGTCCGTTCCCTGCGACACGCGATCGCAGCGCACGGATCGAAGCCGCGCTGTTGCACCCGATCCCCCATCGGGGGCGGCTGCGCATCGCCGTGGGGACCGGTCGGGCGCCGCGTGCGGTTGGTGACCTGGCGTCCCTCGCTTCCCCGGCGGACACCGCGCGGGCCTGGTCGACGCTGCTCGAGCGGGGCATGCGGGTCACTGTCCCCGACCAGCGCGTCGCCAGCGCCGTCGACGCCGCGCGGGCCGAGCTCCTGCTGGTGAGCGGGATGCGCCGCCCG
>JBKJJI010000427.1:0-8379 GCA_046598115.1 Acidimicrobiia bacterium
CACGCCCCGACACGACCCGTGGCGCCGTCCCCGACCCCAACCCGGTCCGGAACCGAGACCCACACGCCACCGTCACCGAAACCACCAGGCGCCACGAACCAGAATCACCAGACCCCCCGCTCGCGAACACTCATGAATGATCGGGGCTAGTTACGACAGGATCGCGGTGGGCATCTTTGGCCGCTTGCCAGCCATCAGCTCGGCCACCGCGCCTGCCGACCGACGCCTACTTCCCCTTGACCTTGAAGATGGTGTGCATGCCCTCCGCGAAGTGATTCTCGATCTCGCCGTCCGCTTCCTTCTCGACGATGTTGCAGATGAGGACGTATGTGCCCGGCGTGAGCCGGAACGTGGCCTTCTTGGTCTTGCCGGGCTCGACGTCCTCGATCTCGCCGACCTCGTCGGCCGCGATCGCCTTCGTGTCGACAGAGCCGTCTGCGTTCGTGGGGAGCGCGCTTGGGTCGTCACCCTTGAATATCTCAAGTTCGTGCACATCGCTTCCGACGTTCTTGGCGACGAAGGTGACCTTGCCCGCCTGCACGGCCTTGGGCCTTGGCTTGACGATCCACTCCGACAGGATGACCTTTACCTTCGTGCTCTTGGCCGCCGCGCCCGCACCCGAGCCCGCCATCGCGGCAACGAGCACTGCGGCCGACGCGACAGCGACGAAACCGAGCTTCCACCTTCTCATCAGAACCCCTCATCCGAAGTCGAGACAACTGCTGTTCCAAGTTCAGTCTGGGACGTCGCGCCGAGCGCCAAAAGGGCCGAAGGTCACCGAAGGCCCGCGCCGCCGAGCTACTGCGAGCGCGGCGTCAGGCCAATCGAGACGCCGCTTCCGCGCGATCATCGGCGCTGCATCTGATCGGGGCATTGCTCCGAGCCAGCTTCCGTGAAGAAGGCATCGAGGCGTTCCACCGGAAGACCTCGGCCGCCGACGGCCGCGCCGGCACCTGTCGCGAATGTCGCCTCGACCGCGAGGCAGCCAAGCGACGGGCCGCCGGGACGCCCGAACGTCCGACGTTCGACGATCCCCCCGGCACCAAGACGTGCCGCCGCTGCGTCACCCGCAAGTCCGTCGAGGCTTACGGGCGAGCGCCGCGCAACGCGGACGGTCGCCAGTCGTATTGCCGCGACTGCCAACGGCGGGATAACGCGTTCAAGGTGATCGCGAAGCGCCTCGGGATCGTTCCCGGCTGAGCCGCTCCGCCAGCGTCGATACCACGGAGCGTGAACCCCCTCAACGGTGGGGACGAACGTGCCGACACCTGGGTCACCTCGGCGCACCGCGCGCGTCGGGCACCCCGACATGCCAACGACTCCTCGCCGCCGCCTCGCCCCCGCCGCCCCCGGTCTCGCCGCGCTCGTGGGCGCGCTCGTCGTCACGCTGCTGGCCACGCCGGCGGCCGCCGACCCGCTCGCCGACGCCCGCCAGGAGCGCGACCGCTCCCAGGCCGTCGCCATCGAAGCAGCCCAGCGCTACGCGGATGCGCTCAGCGAGCAGGCGGTCCAGGAGACCGAGATCGCCCGCCTCGAGGTCGAGATCCCCCGACTGCGGGCCCGGACCGCCGAGCTGAAGGTCCAGGTGCGCGACCGGGCCGTCACGATGTACCGGCAAGGCTCGACGATGCCGCTCTCGCGGATGCTCGACGCCGGCGGCGTCATCGAGGCCGCGCGCGCGATCCAGCTCACGTCGAGCGCCGCGGGTCACGACCGCGCGCTCGCGTCCGAGCTCACCCAGGCCGCTGCGCAGCTGGAGCGCGACGAAGTCGACCTGCGGGTCCGCAAGGCTGCCCAGGACACGCTCGTCGCGCAGCTCGCCGACCAGCGCGCCGCGGTCGAGCAGGCGTTGGTCGCCGCCGATCAGGCGGTCGCCAACCTCGAAGCCGTCGGCGAATCGCAAGCGGAGTTTCGAGGTGTCTCCGGCGCGGCGGCCGGCCAGGTGCGGACCGGTGCCGCCGTCTGCCCCGTCGCGGGAGTCGCCGTCTTCGTGAACGACTGGGGCGCACCTCGTTCGGGCGGACGCACCCACAAGGGCAACGACTTACTCGCGGCGATGGACACGACGCTCGTCGCAGTCGTCGCGGGAACGGTGCAATGGGACGACGACGTCCTCGGCGGCGTCGGCGCGTGGCTCATGGGTGACGATGGCGTCGGCTACTACTACGCGCACATGAGCCGCCGTGAGGGCGCCGCCCCCCGACGGGTCGCGCGTGGCGAGGTCATCGGCTACGTGGGCGACACCGGCAACGCGGTGGGTGGCCCGCCACACCTCCACTTCGGGATGCGGGCGCAGTCGGGCGAGATGGTGAACCCGTACCCCACCATGCGCGCGCTCTGCCGATCCTGACGCACAGCGGTGCCCGGGGAGGGATTCGAACCCTCATGCCCTTGCGAGCAGCGGATTTTGAGTCCGCCGTGTCTGCCATTCCACCACCCGGGCGACGTTCGCCATTGTGGCATTGCGTACCATGACCGATGTGATGATCATCGCCACCGACGCGCTGCCCTGGATCTTGGGTGTCGCCGTCGTCTCGGCGGTCGCCCTCCTGCTGATCATCGTGGCTCCGTGGCGGACGGTGCGCCGCGAGGCTCCGCTCGCCGGGGAGATCGAGGCGCGCCTCCTGCTCGGCGAGGACCCCGACGCGATCGACCGGGATCTCGCCGCCCGGGAAGCGCCACCGGCAACGGTGACCGACCTGCACCGCGGCCCGGACGACGGGGCCGACTGAGGCACGCCCGCGCCAGCCACACGCTTGACGTTCACGCCCAAGCAGGTCAGGCGAGCGCGAAGAAGATCCTGGCCTCGCACGCCTTCTCGTCGCCGACGACGGCCCGGGCCTTGCCCCAGCCGCCGCGAGCGGAGAGCCGCTCGAGCTCGACGTGCAAGGCGAGCTCGTCGCCCGGGACGACGAGGCGGCGCCACCGGACCTTCTCCACGCCACCGAACAGGGGCAGCTTGCCGGCGTAGCGCTCATCGGAGAGCACGGCGATGGCACCGGCCTGGGCGAGTGCCTCGAGCTGGATCACACCCGGGAAGACCGGGTTGCCCGGGAAGTGACCGGCCAGGAACGCCTCGTCGCCGGTCACCCGGTAGCGAGCCTCGATCGAGACGCCCGCCTCGAAACCGACCACTGCGTCGACGAAGCGGAACGGTGGGCGGTGCGGGAGCAGGCCGACGAGGTCGTCGGAGCTCGCCAATGCGTCAGGGCGGATCGTCATGGGGCAGAAGTTACCCGCGGGTCAGGTGTAACCCTCTTCCCCGGCGTTCGGTCGGATCAGAGGTACGAGCGGAGAGGGATCGTCGTCAGTGGGCATCGCAATCGTGTTCCCCGGACAGGGGACCCAGGCGCCGGGGATGGGCGCGCCCTGGCGCGACGACGCGGCGTGGTCGATCGTCGAGCGCGCCGAGGCCGCGTTCGGCGAGCCGCTCGCCCATCTCGTGCTCGACGCGACCGCCGACGACCTTGCCCGCACCCGCGACGCACAGCTCGCGGTGCTCCTCACCTCGCTCATGGCCTGGGAGTCGATCCGCGAGCGGATCGCCGCTCCCGTCGCCTTCGCCGGACACTCGCTCGGTCAGGTGACCGCCCTCATCGCCTCGGGCGCGCTCGACCTCGATGCAGGGGTCCGCTTCGCCGCCCGCCGCGCCGAGCTCACCCAGGCCGCCGCCGACGCGCATCCCGGTCGGATGGCCGCGCTCCTCGGTGCCACCGTCGAGCAGGCCGAAGGCGCATGCGAGGCGGCACCCGACGGCTGCTGGGTCGCCAACGACAACGCGCCGGGACAGGTCGTCATCGCCGGGACCCCCGACGGGGTCGAAGCAGGCAGCGTGCGCGCCAAGGAGCTCGGCGTGAAGCGGGCCACGCCATTGAAGGTCGGGGGCGCATTCCACACCCCCCTCATGGACGACGCCGCAGCCGCGCTCCCCGCGGTCCTCGCCGACGTGGCGTTCTCGGCGCCGGTCGCGCCGGTCGTCTCGAACCACGACGCCACCCCGTACGACGACGCCGACGGGTGGCGCGCCCGCCTCGCGACCCACGTCACGCAGCCGGTGCGCTGGCGCGCCACCATGGTGACGCTCGTCGACCTCGGTGCGACCTCCTTCCTCGAGGTCGGCCACGGTTCGATGCTCGCCGGCCTGGCGAAGCGCACGGTCCCCGACACCCCGGTGCGCGGCGTCGCCGTGCCTGCCGACTGCACCCAGATGGAAGAGGTCCACTGAGATGGAAGCCCTGCTCGACCACGGCGAGGGGCTGCTCGTCCCGGAGCGGATGATCGTCGCGCCCACGGTCGGGACCTTCCGCGCCGTCCCCCTCGACGAAGGCGCCCCACTCGCGGTCGGCCAAACGGTTGGGATGCTCGACGGCCCCGGCACCTCGACGCCGGTCGCCAGCCCCTTCCGCGGCCACCTCGTCGGCGTGCTCGTCCACCCCGGTGAGCGCATCCGCGAGGGCCAGCCCATCGCCTGGCTCCGCGTCGCCTGAGCCGGTCCGCGTAGACGATGCGAGCCTGTATCGCCGGCTGGGGCACGGCAGTCCCTGAAGGTCGGCTCACGAACCACGACCTCGAGCAGCGGGTCGAGACCAGCGACGAGTGGATCGTCGAGCGCACCGGCATCCGCGAGCGGCGGATCGCCGCGCCCGGGGAGACGACTGCGAGCCTGGCGATCGAGGCCGGGACCGCGGCGATCAAGCAGGCCGGGATCACGCCCGACGAGGTCGACCTCCTGATCGTGGCGACCGCCACCCCCGAGCAGCCGATCCCCCACACCGGCGCATTCGTCGGCGACGGCCTCGGCCTCAGCTGCGGGTCGTTCGACCTGGCCGCCGGATGCGCCGGGTTCGTGTACGAGCTCGTCACCGGCGCCGCCCTCCTGACCGCCGGGAACCTACGCCACGTCCTCGTGATCGGCGCCGAGACCCTCTCGCGGATCGTCGACCCGGCCGACCGGGGTACCTGCATCCTCTTCGGTGACGGAGCAGCGGCCGTGGTCCTCGAGCCGTGCGCCGACGACGCGGCCGGACTGCTCGCCTGGGACCTCGGTTGCGACGGCTCGGCGACCGGCCTGCTCGAGATCCCCGCGGGCGGCAGCCGACTCCCGACCACGCCGGCCACGATCGCCGCGGGCCAACAGTTCATCAAGATGCAGGGTCAGGAGGTGTTCCGACGCGCGGTCCGCGCGGTCGTCGGCTCGGCCCGCGCCGCGCTCGATCGAGCCGACGTGAAGGCCGCCGATGTCGACCACTTCGTCCCGCACCAGGCCAACCTGCGGATCATCGAAGCCGCCGCGAGTCGGCTGAAGATCCCGACGCAGCGTACGGTCGTCAACATCGACCAGTACGGCAACACCTCCGCCGCGTCCATCCCGCTCGCCCTCGCGGAGGCCGCCGAGTCCGGGCGCATCGCCGATGGCGACCTCGTCCTCCTGAGCGGCTTCGGCGCCGGGATGACCTGGGGCAGCGCAGTGCTGCGCTGGGGTCGCGCGTGAGCGGAACGGCACTCGTGACCGGCGCGTCCCGCGGGATCGGACGCGCGATCGCCGTCGCGCTCGCCGCGAGCGGGCACCGCGTCGCGTGCGGGTTCGTGAACGATGCCGACGGCGCGGCCGAGACGGTCGCGGCGATCACGACAGCCGGCGGCGAAGCCTCGGCAATCCGGGTCGACGTGACGGTCGTCGACTCGGTCGACGCCGCGTTCACCCAGGTCGAGAAGGGGTTCGGCCCCGTCACCACGCTCGTGAACAACGCCGGCGTCACCGCCGACGGCCTCGTGGCCCGG
The DNA here is from genome assembly GCA_046598115.1 of Acidimicrobiia bacterium. GTDB lineage: Bacteria > Actinomycetota > Acidimicrobiia > IMCC26256 > PALSA-555 > DASUAO01. Next base: position 5,782 of record JBKJJI010000427.1, read on the forward strand.
ATGAGCGACGACCAGTGGGCCAAGGTGCTCACCACCAACCTCACCGGTGCGTTCCACACGATCCGGCGGGCGACCCCCAAGATGATGCGGGCCCGTGGCGGCCGGATCGTCAACGTCTCCTCGGTGAGCGGCCTGATGGGCGCCCCGGGGCAGGCGAACTACAGTTCGGCCAAGGCTGGCCTCGTGGGCCTCACCCGGGCGCTCGCCCGCGAGCTGGCACCACGTAACATCACCTGCAACATCGTGGCTCCGGGGCCTATCGTGACCGCGATGACCGACACGATGCCCCCGGAGTGGCGCAGCGCAATGGAGCTGACAGTCCCGTTGGGCCGCCTCGGAACCCCCGAGGAGGTCGCGGCTGCCGTCGACTTCCTCTGTTCCGAGGCAGCCGGATATGTGACCGGGGCGATCATCCCGGTCGACGGTGGCCTCGGCATGGGGCATTGAGCACCGTTCCACCGCGAGCGAACCCGACCGGGCGAACCGAGCGCCGACCCAGGAACACCCACCCCCCGAATCGCCAAGACCTGACTAAGGAGCACACCGGATGGAGCGTGACGAGGCACTCACCGCACTGCGTGAGGTGGCCGTCGAGGTTCTCAGCGTCGAGCCCGACGTCGTGACCGAGGACGCCCGGTTCAAGGAAGACCTCGACGCCGACAGCCTCGACCTCGTCGAGCTCGTCATGGGCCTCGAGGAGCGGTTCGACATCTCCGTCCCCGAAGAGGACCTCGAGGGTGTCGCCACCGTCGGTCACGCCGTCGATCTCGTGATGAACAAGGTCGCCGCGAAGTAATGAGCGACGTGCTCGACCACGCGGGTCGCCCTCGGGTCGCCGTCACCGGCATCGGGGTCAAGGCCCCGGCCGGGAACGACGTCGCGACACTCTGGGCCAACGTCCGGGCCGGACGATCGATGGCCCGCGTGATCGAGCAGTTCGACCCGACGGGCCTCACGGTCCGGTTCGCCTGTGAGGTCCGCGACTTCGATCCGGTCGAGTACTTCGGCCCGAAGGAAGTTCGCCGCCAGGATCGGGTCACGCACTTCGGCTACGCCGCGGCGGTCGATGCGGTCACCGACGCCGGCGAGCTCGGGGCCGACCCGAGCCGGTGTGCGGTCATTGCGTCGACGGGCGTCGGGGGGCTCAACACCCTCCAGGAGAACGTGACCAACTACCTCCAGAAGGGCCAGGACCGGGTGAGCCCGTTCTTCGTCCCGATGCTGATGCCCAACGCGACGGCCGGGGCGATCTCGATCCACTTCGGGTTCACCGGCGTGTCGATGTGTGTCTCGACGGCCTGCGCGGCGGGTGCAAACGCGATCGGCGAGGGCGCTCGGATGATCCGCGACAGCTCCGCCGACGTCGTGGTCGCGGGCGGCACCGAGGCCTTCACCTCCGTCACCGTGGCCGCGTTCGCGCGGATGGGAGCGCTCAGCACCCGCAACGACACTCCCGAGCTGGCATCACGTCCGTTCGATGCCGATCGCGACGGCTTCGTCATGGCCGAGGGCTCGGCGTTCTTCGTGCTCGAGTCGCTCGAGCGGGCCCGCGAGCGTGGCGCCCGCGTGTACGGCGAGGTCGCTGGCTACGGCCGCAATTCCGATGCCTTCCACATCACGGCCCCCTCACCTGGCGGGATCGGCGCGGCCACCTGCATGCAACAGGCGATCGAGGACGCCGGGCTGAACCCGGCCGACATCGGCCACATCAACGCGCATGGCACCTCTACCCCGCTCAACGACGCCGCCGAGACCGAGGCGATCCGCAAGGTGTTCGGGGACGATGCACCGCCGGTCACGGGCAGCAAGGGTGTGCTCGGGCACATGGTCGGAGCGGCCGGCGCGGTCGAAGCCGTGATCTCGCTCCTCGCGATCGCCGACGGCATCGTCCCGCCCACCGCGAACTTCGACCACACGAGTGAGGACGCCCCGCTCGACGTCGTGGCGGGCGAGGCGCGCGAGGTGGGGTCCAAGCCGGTCGTCTCGAACTCGTTCGGGTTCGGCGGCCACAACGCCTCGCTGGTGTTGACGCCCACGGCGTGACCTCCCTCCGACCGTCCACGCCGATCGCTGCCCGCCGCAGCGAGGCTGCGACGGCGGCGCTCACCGAACAGAACGGGCGCCAGGTCGTCGAGTTCGACATCCGGGGCGGCAAGCATGTCGGCGCGATCGGGCCACCCGAGGGTGCGACCCTCACGCGTGCCATCCGGCAGGCGTCCGAGCTGGGCGTCCCGGTGTTCGGCACCATCGCCTCGTCTGGCGCCGACGTCACCGAGGGGGTGGCGTCGCTGCACGCCTGGGGCCAGGTGGCGCGGGCGATGGCCGATGCTTCGGGTGCCGTGCCGATCGTGCTCCTCGTCGTCGGGCCATGCGTCTCGGGACCGGCGCTCCTCCTGGGGCTCGCCGACGTCGTCGTGATGACGAGCGATGCGTTCGCCTACGTGACCGGGCCCGACACCGTGCGCTCCTTCACCGGGATCGACGTCGACAGCCGTTCGCTCGGTGGTGCGGCGCTGCACGCGACCCGCAGCGGCGTGGCATCCGTCGTCGTCGCCAACGAGGAGGAGGGACGCCAGGTGGTCGGGGCGATCCTCGACT
>JBKJJI010000130.1:0-3466 GCA_046598115.1 Acidimicrobiia bacterium
GAAAACCGAGAGCGGGTGACGAGGATCGAACTCGCGTCATCAGCTTGGAAGGCTGAGGCTCTACCATTGAGCTACACCCGCGTGGCACAACCACCGTGCCCGTCGGGGAGGGGGGATTCGAACCCCCGACCCCCTGCCCCCAAAGCAGGTGCGCTACCGAGCTGCGCCCCTCCCCGGACTGTTCCAGCCTACGGGGCGCTTGCACCGCAGGGCTGCTCCGGGGTCCCGGAGCGACGGGTATGCCGCGTTTGCCGCGACGTACCGTGAGCGTTGAGATGGTGAGCGATCAGCGGGGTTCCGAGCGCGTCGTCCTGTGGGCGGAGGAGCTCGACCGGTTCGCCGCGACGGCTTCCTCGTCGTCGACCGGCCGGTCGTCGGCCGCGCCGACGTCACCGAGGCGAACGGATGTCTCCGGTTCATCCCCGACGAGGGGCGACCGCGTGCGTTGCTGCCGCACGGCCCGGGGAGGGGAGGTGCCGACTCCCATGCGCTGGTCGCAACCGGTTTCGACGACAGCGCCGCCGTGACGTGCCCGCTCGCGCCGGGGATGGTGACCCTCCACCGCGTCACGACGCTCCACTCGAGTGGACCGAACACCACGGACGAGCCCCGCCTCGGACGGGCCCTCCAGTTCCGGGATCCCGGTCGCTGGTCGTGGCTGCCCGCACCGATCCGGTCCCGCCTCGGGAACGCCAAGCGCGCGCTCGTGCGCTGAGCGGCGAGGCCCCGAGTCAGCCGAACGCGAGCGCCAACCCACCGACGACCGCCAGGCCGGCGACCGCCCCCGCGAGCTCGAAGACGAGGAAGCGGAGCGGGATCCGGGCCCCGCAGCAACGGGCACGGCCCCGGCGGGCGAGATAGCCGACGATCGGCACGTTGTCGCGGGCCAGGATCGGCTGCCCGCAGATGCAGTGGCTCCGGCCCCCGAGCGACTCGCCCCGGGGTACCCGGTCCGCGACGACGCCCGCGAACGAGCCGATCGAAGCCCCGAGGACCGTCCCGAACACGGCCGCCAGGGCCCAGATCACAGGGTGCACCCCGGAATCCTTGCCCACAGAAGGGTTCCGAGCGCGGCACCAGCCCTCAAGCCCACGCCTCCAGGCGCCGATCCACCTGCTGGGACGGGTCCATCAGGGAGGAATTGCACGTGAGGCTCCGCCGCAAGTCCGTAGACATCGTGGTCGCGGGAGACGGAGAGCACGCGCGCCCCGAGCAGGACGCGGCAGACGGCCCGGTCGAGCCGACCGGATCGGGCGTGGACCCGTCCGCACCGCCCGTGTCCGCACCGCCCGTGTCCGCACCGTCCGAGTCCGCGCAGGCGGTCTCCGAGCCGGCGCCCACGGCGACGCAGCTCCCCGCCCTCGAGCCGATCGCGGCGATCCCCAACGCCAACGGCTCCCACCCCAACGGTCTCGAGGCCAACGGCTCCGGCACGAACGGCTCCGGCATCGCCGGTGAACGCGATGCCGTCGGCGTTCCCTTTGGTGCCGCGGTCGTCACCTTCGAACGTCCCCCGGCCGCGCCCGCACCGGTCGCGCAGCCGGCACCGCCTGCACCGCTCGCGCCGCCGGCTCCGGTCGCGACTGCGACTGCGACGGGAGGAGGCGTCGCGACGCTCGCGCCCCCGATCACGGCCGCACCGCCCGCGCAGCCTGCTCCCGCGACGACTCCCGCGCTGGCTGCACCGCTCGCGCCGCCTGCCGTGCCGATCGCGTCCGCGGCGCCGGCGGCTCCGGTCGCACCGACGGCCGAGGTCGCACCGGTCGCCTACTCCGCGCCGCCGATTCCCGCTCCGGCCCCGGCTGCCCCGCTCGCACCCGCGCCCGCGGCCACTTCGACGGCCGTGGTCGTCGCGCCGATCACCTGGATGGCACCGGGGTGGCGCGAGTACCGCCAGCGCCTCACCGCACAGGCGTCGGCGCCGGCGCCGGCGGCCGCGGCTCCTACAGCTACGGCTCCGCCTGCTGCTCCTTCGGCGGTGGCGCTCGCACCTCCTCCCGTCGCGCTCCCGCGCGCTGTCTCGGCGCCGCTCGCGACGCCGACCGCCGAACCGGCCGCCGGCGGCGTGTCGGGGCCGGTGGACACGAACGACGCAGCCACCCCGGTCGATCCGCCTGCCGCCGCGGCCCTCGAGGTCGAGCCGGCCGCGGAGGCGCCGCCCCCGGGCCAGCCGTCGCACCTCGGGGAGATGCTCCTCGGCCGCGAGCTCGTGAGCCGCGAGCAGCTGGACCAGGCGCTCGCCGAGCAGTCGGCTTCCGGGATGCGGATCGGGAGCCAGCTCGTCGCGATGGGGTTCGTCACCGAGCGCGAGCTCGTGTCGGTGCTCGCAGAGCAGCTCGAGATGCGCGTCGCCGACCTGCGCCTCGTCGCACCCGAGCCCGCGGCGGTCGCGCTGGTCCCCGAGGAGCTGGCCCGCCGGCTCGAGGTCGTGCCGGTACGCATGACACCGGAGGGACTCGAAGTCGCGCGCGCCGACGCGCTCACGGGCGAAGAGCGGGCCGAGATCGAGTCGGCGATCGATGGCGCGATCGTCCCGGTGCTCGCGACCCCGTCGGAGATCCAGCGGGCCATCGACAGCACCTACCAGGCCCTCGCGGGGATGGAGCAGCAGGTCCAGGCCTACGCCGATCTCGCCAAGAGCCGCGCGCCCGTCGAGACCGGACCGCAGATCGTTGTCGACGACCGCGCTCCGGTGGTGCAGGTCGTGACGCTGCTGCTCACCCAGGCCATGCGCGACCGCAGCTCCGACATCCACATCGAGCCCCAGGAAGGCGACGTTCGGGTGCGGTTCCGCATCGACGGCGTGCTGCGCGAGGTCACGACGATCCCGCAGGGGATGGCGCAGGCGCTCATCAGCCGCATCAAGGTCATGGCCGACATGAACATCGTTGAGCGCCGTCGCTCGCAGGACGGCCAGATCACGACGGAGATCGACGGACGCCCCCTCGACGTCCGTGTCGCGACCACCGCGACGATCTGGGGCGAGAAGGCCGTGCTTCGGCTCCTCGACAAGACGCGCAGCCTCCGCGCACTCAGCGACCTCGGGATGAGCCGCGACGTCGCGCGTGCGTTCTCGGACCTCATCGTGTCGCCCTTCGGCATGGTGATCTGCGTCGGCCCCACCGGGAGCGGCAAGACCACCACGCTCTATGCCGCACTGAACGAGATCAACAGCCCGGAGCGGAACATCACGACGATCGAGGACCCCGTCGAGTACGTGCTGCCCCGGATCAACCAGATCCAGGTGAACCGGCAGGCCGGCATCACCTTCGCCGACGGTCTCAAGGCGATCATGCGCCAGGACCCCGACGTGATCCTCGTCGGTGAGATCCGCGACGTCGAGACGGCGAGGATCGCCGTGCAGTCGGCACTGACCGGGCACTTCGTGCTCTCGTCGCTCCACGCCACCGACTGCGCGACAGCACTCCAGCGGTTTCGCGACATGGGCATCGAGCCCTTTCTCATC
>JBKJJI010000246.1:0-4547 GCA_046598115.1 Acidimicrobiia bacterium
AGCTCATCGAGGGCTACATGCGCGAGGTCCCGTGCCCGGCATGTGCCGGCGCGCGCCTGCGGCCCGCATCCCTGGGCGTCACCATCGGGGACCGGAGCATCTTCGAGGTCGGTGAGCTGTCGATCGCGAAGGCCGCGGAGTTCCTGGGCGCCGTGGAGCTCTCGGAACGCGATCGTCTCATCGCCGAGAGCGTCTTGAAGGAGGTCAACGAGCGGCTCGAGTTCCTCCTCGACGTCGGCCTCGACTACCTCAGCCTCAACCGCTCGTCGGCGACGCTGGCTGGTGGCGAGGCACAACGCATCCGGCTCGCGTCGCAGATCGGGAGCGGACTCGTCGGGGTCCTCTACGTGCTCGACGAACCCTCGATCGGGCTCCACCAACGCGACAACCAGCGGCTCATCGACACGCTCGTGCGCTTGCGCGACCTCGGGAACACGGTCATCGTGGTCGAGCACGACGAGGCGACCATCCGCGTCGCCGACCACGTCGTCGACATCGGGCCGGGTGCCGGCGAGCACGGTGGGCAGGTGGTCGCTGAAGGCACCGTGGCCGACGTCGAGTCGGAATCGCGTTCGTTGACGGGCCAGTACCTCTGCGGTGCGAGGTCGATCGCGGTACCGGAGCGCCGGCGCGAGCCCGGCGAGGCGTGGCTGACCGTGCGCGACGCCCACGAGCACAACCTCACGAACCTCGACGTGTCGTTCCCCCTGGGGTGCCTCGTCGCGGTCACCGGCGTGAGCGGGAGCGGCAAGTCGACACTCGTCAACGACATCCTCTACCACTCGCTGATGCAGCGGGTGTACCGGTCGAAGGTGGTGCCCGGGCGCCACAAGACGATCGAAGGCGCCGACTTCCTCGACAAGGTGATCAACATCGACCAGTCGCCGATCGGTCGCACGCCGCGGTCCAACCCGGCCACGTACACCGGCGTCTTCGACAAGGTGCGGTCGCTGTTCGCGGCGACGCAGGAGGCGAAGGTGCGTGGCTACCTGCCGGGCCGGTTCTCCTTCAACGTGAAGGGCGGACGATGTGAGTCCTGCTCGGGCGACGGCACGATCAAGATCGAGATGCACTTCCTCCCCGACGTCTACGTGCCGTGCGAGGTGTGCAAGGGAGCCCGCTACAACCGCGACACGCTCGACATCACGTTCAAGGCGAAGAACATCGCCGACGTGCTCGACCTCTCGATCGAGGACGGGCTCGAGTTCTTCACGAACCAGCCGACGATCGCGCGCCACCTGCAGACGCTGGTCGACGTCGGACTCGGGTACGTCCGCCTCGGACAGCCGGCCCCGACGCTCTCCGGCGGCGAGGCGCAGAGGGTGAAGCTCTCGTCCGAGCTCGGCAAGCGCGCGACCGGCCGCACCATCTACATCCTCGACGAGCCGACGACCGGTCTCCACTTCGAGGATGTCCGGCGCCTGCTGGGGGTGCTCCAGCGTCTGGTCGACACGGGGAACACGGTGCTCGTCATCGAGCACAACCTCGATGTGATCAAGTCGGCCGACTGGATCATCGACCTGGGCCCCGAGGGGGGCGATCGTGGCGGACGGCTCATCGCCGAAGGCCCGCCCGAGCACATCGCGAAGACTGCCGGGAGCTACACCGGACAGTTCCTCGCGCCACTCCTCGGCATCGACGCCTGAGCGCCGTCGTGGCGACGGAGTGGGACACCCACGCCGGATGGTGGCAGGAGCACTTCACCGACGGCGTCGACCCCGAGTACGAGGAGCAGATCCTGCCGCTCGCGGACGCGCACCTCGCGGGCGCGCGCCGCATCCTCGACCTCGGCTGTGGTGAGGGCCAGCTCGCCCGGCGTGCCGCGGCGCTCGCATGCGCACCCTGGGTCGCGGGCGCCGACGTCACCGCGGGCCAGATCGCCACGGCGGCTGCGCGCGGCGGTCGCGTCACCTACGCGCGTGCGCGAGCGGAGGCGGTCCCGTTCGCAGCATCGTCCTTCGACGCGGTGGTCATCTGCCTGACGCTCGAGCACCTCGACCCGTTCGAGCCCGCCGTGGAGGAGGTGGCGAGGGTCCTCGAACCGGGCGGTCGGTTCGTGCTGTTCCTCAACCATCCTTTGCTCCAGGCGCCCGGGAGCGGCTGGATCGACGACCACATCCTCGAGGAGCAGTACTGGCGCGTCGGCCCGTACCTGCCCGACGACGTCGCGATGGAGGAGGTGGCGCCCGGCGTCCGGCTCCCGTTCATGCACCGACCGTTGCACCGCTACGTGAACGCGATGGCGGCATGCGGGTTGTACATCGATCACGTCGACGAGCCACGACCGCCCGCAGGGTTCCTGCGTCAGGCACCCGAGTACGCCGAAGCCGCGAGCATCCCTCGACTGCTCGTGCTGCGGACGCGCAAGCTCAGGTGATGTCGAGCATCCGCTGCAACGCGACGCGTGCCCCGTCGGCGATCGACTCGGGGACGACGATCTGATTCACGACCTCGCCGGCCACGAGATGCTCGAGGCACCAGGCGAGGTGTGGCGCGTCGATCCGGAACATCGTCGCGCACGGGCAGATGAGCGGATCGAGGGACGTGATGTTCTTGTCGGGATGCTCGCTCGCGAGTCGCTGGACCATGTGGATCTCGGTGCCGATCGCGAGGGCCGCGCCGGGGGGTGCTGCATCGGCCCATTCCATGATCCGCTCGGTCGAGCCGACCTTGTCGGCGAGCTCGACGACCTCGTGTCGGCACTCGGGGTGCGCGATGACCTCACCGTCGGGGTGCTCGGCGCGGAAGGCGTGCACGTGCTCCGGGAGGAAGCGCTGGTGCACCGTGCAGTGTCCCTTCCAGAGTAGGAACGTCGCGTCCTTGACGTCGCGCTCGTCGAGGCCGCCCGTGTCGCGGTGCGGGTTCCAGACCCGCATGTTCGACTCGTCGTAGCCCATCGCGTACGCCGTGTTGCGCCCGAGGTTCTGGTCCGGGAAGAACAAGATCTTGTCGCCCCGCTCGAACCCCCACTCGATGATCGCCTGTGCGTTCGAAGAAGTGCAGACGGCGCCGCCGTGCTCACCCACGAACGCCTTGAGCGCGGCGGAGGAGTTCATGTAGGTGATCGGGACGACGCGGTCGACGTCGGTGATCGCGGCGATCTCCTCCCAGGCTTCCTCGACCTGGTCGATGTCGGCCATGTCGGCCATCGAGCACCCGGCGTTGACGTCGGGGAGGATCACACGTTGGTGCGGGGCGGTCAGCACATCGGCCGCCTCGGCCATGAAGTGCACGCCGCAGAAGACGATCGTGTCGGCCTCGTCGCGCTCCGCGGCCCACTGCGCCAGCTTGAAGGAGTCGCCGCGCAGGTCGGCCCAGCGGATCACCTCGGGGCGCTGGTAGTGGTGACCGAGGATCAGGAGCCGATCGCCGAGCGTGGACTTCGCGTCGCGGATCCACTCCTCGAGCTCGGCCTCGGTGGCCCGCGTGTAACGGTCCGGAAGGGGCACCTGGAGTCGCAGCATGTGGGCTCTCCGATGGGGCGATGTCCCGCCGAGCGGGGTGTCGCCATGTGGTGGGCCCGGTGTGGCCGGCGGGGACAGCCTGGTCGCCCACCGCGGGGTTGTCGGCCCCGGGTCCGAGATAATGGTCGGGAGTTCCAGGCCCGGCCTGCGCCGATGATAACGCCGACCGTGGGCCGGATCATTCCCCGGGCCTGAGAGACTGGGGCTGTGGAGCACCGTCCGGAACCCGGCACCATCCCCGACACGCCGGGCTCGTACCAATTCAAGGACGCGCGGGGCCGCGTGCTCTACGTCGGCAAGGCGACGAGCCTGCGCAGCCGCCTGGCGAGCTACTTCGCGCCGCCGGAGTCACTCGCACCCCGCACGCGGCAGATGGTCGCCGCGGCCGACACGGTCGAGTGGATCGAGGTGCGCAACGAGGTCGAGGCGCTGTTCCTCGAGTACAACCTGATCAAGACGCACCGGCCGCGGTTCAACATCCGCTACAAGGACGACAAGTCGTACCCGTACCTGGCGGTCACCCTGAACGAGGAGTGGCCCCGGCCGATGGTGATGCGCGGCGCCAAGCGCAAGGGGGTCCGGTACTTCGGGCCCTACGCGCATGCATACGCGATCCGCGAGACCCTCGACCTCCTGTTGCGCACGTTCCCGGTCCGCACCTGCACCAACGCCAAGCTCGACCGGCACCGGCGTCTCGGACGCCCCTGCCTGTACGCGCACATCGAGAAGTGCGCCGCACCGTGCGTCGGCGCCGTGTCCGACGAGGAGTACCGGGCGCTCGTGGAGGAGCTCGTGGCGTTCCTCGACGGCGAGCACGCGCCGGTGGTCGAGCGGCTCGAGCGCTCGATGCGGGAGTCGTCCGACGAGCTCGACTTCGAGCGTGCGGCGCGTCTGCGCGACCAGCTCACGTCGGTCCGCAAGGCGATCGAGCGCCAGCAGATGGTGGCGGCCCGAGAGGAGGATCTCGACGTCATCGGCCTCGTCGATGACGACCTCGAGGCATCGGTGCAGGTGTTCCTCGTCCGACGCGGTCGCGTCGTGGGTCGACGGGGTCTCGTCGTCGACAAGGTGGAGGACCTCGAC
>JBKJJI010000377.1:0-2682 GCA_046598115.1 Acidimicrobiia bacterium
GCTGCTGACGGACGCCGGTATGTGCGGGGTTACGACGACGCGTGTCGAGCCGAACCCCGCGGTCCATGTCGATCAGGGGTCGACGCTGATGTTCGCCTCGAACCCGCCCTGCGGTGGCAATCACTACCCGATCTGGGCGACATGGGGGATCCACGACACCGTCGTTCCCCGCGGCAACTGGATCCATAACCTCGAGCACGGTGGGGTGGTCTTCCTGTACCGCTGCGCCTCGAGGGCTCTGTGCCCCGCGGTCGCTACCAAGCTCGAAGCGTTCGTCAAAACGCTCCCGCAGGATCCGGTGTGCGCGAGCGAGCTACCCGCGCTGAAGAACCGCGCCGTCGTCACACCCGATCCCGACCTGCCCGCGGGCGTCGAAGTCGCCGCCGTCGCGTGGGGGCACAGCCTGGTGGCTCGCTGCGTCGACGAGTCCGCCCTTCGCGACTTTTACATGGCGCATTTCGGTCGAGCGACCGAGAACTTCTGCTCGGAGGGCAGCGCCCTCGTCCCCGGCGACGCGTCGGTCGATGACACACCGGTGATCCCGCCGATCCCCGACGCCAAGCCCATGAAGGACTGACGGCCGTTCTCGGTCGGCGCGACACGCTGCCGCACCCCTCTAGCTGCGTCGCGCGATGAACGGATGAGAATCCCCGAGCGTTCCACGACGGCATGACGGTTGCGCTTGTCGGCTCTCGTGGGCTCCCACCGCCGCTTCCTTCTCGCGCTGCTCGGCTCCCTCGTCGGCTCGCTCGTCGCCGCGCCCTCGTCCGTCTTCGCGTCCAGCCTGTTGACCAAGCCCGACGGCGACGTGCGTGTCTCCGAGGTGCGCGTCGCTTTTTCCTCGAGCTCGTTACGCACGGTCGCGTGGGAGCAGCTCGCCATCGAGGAGGCGCGTGGCGAGCTCGCATGGCTCGTCGCCGTCCCCCGCGGTGGATGGGTCGAGCCCGGCGACGAGCACTTCTTCGAGTCGCTCGACGAAGCGACCGCACCGGTGATCGCTCCCGCCAAGGCGTTGGAGTGCGGCGCCGCGAGCGAATCGATAGCCCATCCGCGCGGTGTCCCCCCACGCACGATTTCGAACACGTACGCGTCGCTCGCGCCGGCAGCCGCGATCGAGAAGCTCACCTCGCTCGGGTTCGTGGTCGATCCGGCCACGCGCGCTTCGATCCTCGCGCTCGATGCGCTCTCCGAAGACCTGGCGATCCTCATCCTCCCGCCGGGCACGCGGGGTGTTACGCGGATCGCGCGGGTCCTCGGCCCCGCCTCACGTGCGTTTCCGCTGACCGTGGTTCCGCCGTCGGGTGCGCGTCTTGCCGGGTTCGTCCTCTCGTCGGGTCGCGCGCGGTTTGCCGGTCTGCCCTCGGGTGCGGTCGATCCGGCGCTCCTCTCGTGGAGCGGGGGCAAGTCGAACTACGCATCGCTCCTCGACGCGACGCTCGAGAAGGTCGCACCCGGCGCGGCAACGGTGTTCGCCGGCAGCGACGGGATCTTCAGCGATCAGCCCGGGGGCGGCACGGGAGCGACGATCCCTTCGCTGGTTCGTCGATATTTCACGACGCCGGAGTGTGCGGTCCGCGCCGCCGGGTTTGCTGCGAGCCCGCGTGTCGTCGGACCGACATGCGCGAAGTCGTCGTCATGGACGTCCGGGCTCACGCCGCCGGGGTGCGCGGTCGCGACGTCGGAGGAGCTGCCCGCGTCGCAGCTCATGTGCGGTGCGCTCGACGATCTCGCGGTCGGCGCGAGCGGCCACGCGCCCGGACGACTCGTCCTGACGCGCCTCGAGGGGATTCTCGCGAGCGCGCCGAGAGGGCGGGTTCTCGAGCTCGTCGGCCTCGGGTCGATCCCTTCCTTTCACGAGGCGAAGGTCGGTCCACTCTGCACGGCATCACTCGGCGGGGGCTCGAGTCCCACGCCGAACGGGCAGCCGACGCCGGTCGACCCAGCGCCGCCCGGGGAGCCGGCCGCGCAACCCGAGTCCTCTTCGTCATCCGGCTGTAGCAGCACGGGTCAGGCCTTCTCCGACAGCTGCTCGCGGAGCTCTGACTCCGGCGATGGGTGCTCCGGCGACTCCAGCTCGAAGGACAGCTGCAGTGGAGATTCGAGCAGTGATGGTTGTTCAAGCGGCTCGGGGAGCTCGTCGAGCAGTGGGTGCGACTGCAAGGGCGCATCCGACGCAGCCGATGATGGCTGCCACAGCGCCCGGGCTCGTCCGCGTATTCGCGCGTCGGCCGCGATGTACTTGTTGATCGCTCTCGCCGCGATCGGTCGCCGGTTCGGGCGCAAGTCGGGCTATTCTTCGCCCGACGATGACGCGGGCTCCGCGTCTCCGACACCATGCCCGACGACGACCTCGAGCAACGAGCCCGTGCGCGGGTAGGCAGGGTTCTCGACGAGAAGTATCTTCTCGAGCGCCTGCTCGGGTATGGCGGGATGGCCGCGGTGTACGCCGCGCGCCACCGCAACGGGCACCGGTCGGCAGTGAAGATTCTCCACGCGGACATCGCGCGGGACGAGGTCGTTCGCGGGCGTTTTCTCCACGAGGGCTACGCCGCAAACCGCGTCGAGCACCCCGGCGCCGTGCAGGTCGTCGACGACGATGTCGTCCGCGACGGTGACGACAAGGGAACCGCTTATCTCGTCATGGAGCTCCTCGAGGGCGAGTCGGTCTACGCCCGCGCGAAG
>JBKJJI010000382.1:0-4838 GCA_046598115.1 Acidimicrobiia bacterium
GTCACCGTGACGCCGCCGCCGACACGGTGCAAACCGATCCTCGTGCCGCCCTGGGCGCAAGGACCTGCCGGCGCGGCCGCGTTGACTTCCCGGTGAGCACGGCGCCCGTTCCTCCACCGCCCAGGAGACGAGAGACTGCGCCCTCCGGTCGGACTCACCTGCGACGAGCGCGCGTCCGCGGTGCGTGGTACTGATGGACCATGCGCTGCAGTCCTCAATCAGTCCTCAGCACGATGAGCAACAGTGATGAACAGTGCACAACGACGAGAGGCGTTTCCGCTGGTCAGGACCACCTTCGGTCCATGATTACAGCACCCGTCACAGGGCCGGACTGTTTCCGGCGTACGGCCGACTCATCACCACTCTCTGTTGCGAGCGGGTCGTCGTGGCGCTACGTCGAAGCGTGCTGCGCTCGCACCGCCTCGTAGAGCCATTCGGGCGCGAAGTCGGCCCCGTTGGGCCACACGATGGTTCCGCACTCTCCGTCGACCGCGACTTGGACGAAGACGGCGCGGTCGCGGACGGGTTCGAAGACCGGACCCCAGAGCTCGTCGGCGAGATCGATGTCGCCGGCCGTACCGTCCTCGAACGTGAGGCGCACCCTGTATCCCTCGAGGGGTTCGACGGCGGTGACATGCACGAGGCGCTTCATGGCAGTGGTGCAATGGTAGCGAGCGGTTCGTGTGCGATGGCCCGCCGCAAGTTCGAGTCGAGCTCGTCGGAGTGCAGTCGGGCCCACTCCGCAACCAAGCCCGCGGCTCGCCGCGGCAACGAACCGTTGAGCATGGTGCCGTCGAAGGCGACCTGAGCCTCGAACTCGGCATAGATGGCGTGGAAGTGCGGTGGCGGGTGCTCGCGGCCGACGTACATGTAGATCGCAATGCCATAGAAGCTGGAGAGCCGAGGCACCGTCGGATGACAGTGACCCTCTGCCACCATGATGCTTGATCGAGCAGCGTTCCCGAGATGCCGTGGTTCTCGTGCCGACGGGGCCTGTCTGGTGGGCGACCCACCCGGGTGCTAGAGATGGCGCTCCGACCGGGATCGGAACCCGCGCCCCTGCGAACGGTGTGATGGAACGCCACGACGAGCTGCTCGAGATCGCGCGGACCGAGACTGGCCTCGCCGACTTCGGGGACGACTCCTTTCGCGAGGGCCTCGAGATCCTGGTGCGCGCGCTCCGGGAGGAAGCCCAGCTCAACGAGATCGGCGAGTTCGCGATCCGTCAGCGGATCATCGGGCACCTCGGTCAGCGGCTCCAGGTCGAGGACTGGTACCGGCGGCATCCGGAGATCGACGACGAGTCGATCGATGCGCCGCTCATCGGGCTCGGGCTTCCACGCACCGGCTCGACGGCGTTGTCCTTCCTGCTCGCCGAGGACCCGAACGCCAGATCGCTCCGTCGTTGGGAGTCGGCGCAGCCGTGCCCGCCACCGTCGACGGTCGCGGCACCCGACCCGCGCATCGCCGAGACCGAGAACGAAGTGGAGATGCAGCGTCAGACGACGCCGCGCGTGCTCACGCTGGTGCCCACCACGGCGACGGGACCGTTCGAGTGCCAGGACCTGATGGCGCTCGACTTCCGATCGCAGATCTTCCAGGCGTTCGCCTACGTCCCCTCCTATTCGCGGTGGCTGCTCGACGCGGATCTCACCTCGACGTACCTGTACGAGCGCCGGGTCCTGAAGCTCCTCCAGTGGGGCGCTCCGACGATGCCGTGGCGGCTGAAGTGCCCGACGCACCTCCTCTACCTCGAGCACCTCGACGCGGCGTTCCCGGACGCGCGGTTCGTGATGACCCACCGCGACCCGACCGACGTGATCCTGTCGGTCGCCGACGTCTACGCCGAGGTGTCGAAGATGTTCACCGACGGCATCGACCCCGTCTATCTGGGTGAGCTGAACGTGGAGCACTGGTCGACCGGCATGCGACGTGCGCTCGCGTTCCGCGCCACCGCCGCCGACGCGCGCTTCTACGACATCGACTTCCGGGCCATGCAGGACGATCCCATCGGCGAGGTAGCGGGGCTCTACCGCTGGCTGGGTGAGCCGCTGTCGGAGCAGTTCGAGCAGGGCATGCGCCGCTGGTGGCAGGAGAACACCGAGCAGCGCCAGGACCGAGAGCGACCCGACCCGGCGACGTACGGGATCGACCTCGACGAGGTTCGACCCTTGTTCGGGGACTACGTGGCGCGCATGTCCGAGTGGACGAGCGGGCAGGGGACACCATGACGATCGACTTCACGGGTGGCATGAGCGACGAGCGTGAGTACGTGTTCGCGACCGCGCCCGAGGACCCCGAGATGCGCGAGTCCGTGAACGCGTGGATCTGGGACGATGATCTCGCGATCGGCATGCCGCGCATCGGGGTCGAGGCCGTGGGCGAACGGTGGGACACTCACGACGTCCAGGTCAACATCGCGTGCGGCGACGGACGGGTGCTGAGCATCTTCGCTCCCGGCGGCACCCACCCGCCGATGGGCGCAGACGGAAGGCCCCGCATCCTCGGGGCAGGACCGCTCTCGTTCGAGCTGCTCGAGCCGTTCGAGCACTGGCGCGTCCGCCTCGACGGCGGGGCGGTCCAGACCTCGACGCGGGAGCAGATCGACGGCTGGATGCCCGGGGCGCCGGCCGACGACCTCGTGCCGGTCGAGCTCGAGCTCGAGATCCGCTCGGCCGCCCCGCCGTGGGAGGTCGGGACGCTGCGTGAGGAGGCCGGTCATGTGCTCGCCACGCAGGAAGAGGGGGATCTCATGGGTGGCCCGCGCTTCGAGCAGCTGTTCCGGGCGACCGGACGGCTTCGAATTGGTGACGAGGTGCACGACATCGACGGCGGCGGCAACCGGATCCGGCGGGCCGGGGTTCGCCGGCTCGCGACGTTCCGGGGCCACGTCTGGCAGTCGACGGTCTTCCCGAGCGGGCGCGCGTTCGGCGTGTTGACCTACCCGCCGCGTACCGACGGCAAGCCGACGCTCAACGAGGCGTTCGTGTTCGAGGGGGACGGCGACCTCGTCCCGGCACGAGTCGTGGAGGCACCCTGGCTCCGTGAGCTCGAGCCCCACGGGCAGGACGTCTCCGTGGTCCTCGAGACCGAGGCGGGCACGACGACGACCATCGAGGGCCGGACCGCGTTGTCGACGTTCATGGTGATGGGTCCCGACGTCGGCGGCGGCTTCCACCTCCACCAGGCCATCGCCCAGTACTCGTGGGACGGCGAGACCGCGCCCGGCATGATCGAGCGTTCGCGGGCATTGGAGTAGCGCGCACGGACGACGAAATCTTTCGAGACGGGCGATGGCCAGCGCCCGAGACGATGGGTGCTAGACCGTCGGCGTGGGCACACCGCAGGTCGGGATCGTCACCGGTGCTGGACGGGGCATGGGGCTCGCCTGTGCGCGGCGGATGGCGCCGACGGTGGACCGCCTCGTCCTGGTGGAGCGCGACCCGACGACCCTGGATGCTGTCGCCGACGAGCTCGCGGGCCAGGCCGAGGTCGTGGCGATGGCCGCCGACGTCTCGGACCCGACCGCGATGGCGGGGCTCGCGACGCACGTCGAGTCCGGGTCGCTGCGCGCCGTTGCGCACGTCGCCGGGATCTCGCCGACGATGGCGCAGTGGCAGGACGTCCTCCGCGTTGACCTCGTCGGGAGCGCGATCATCCTCCAGACGCTCACACCGTTCGTCACCGCGGGGACGGCCGCGGTCTGCTTCGCGTCGATGGCCGCGGTGATGGCGTTTCGCGACGGCGATCCCGCAGTCGACCCGGTGCTCGACGATCCGCTGCGCGCGACATTCTTCGACGACCTCCGTGCCGCCGCGGGCGAGTCGATCGAGGACCCGGGGCTGGCCTACGCGTGGGCGAAGCGGGGCGTGCAGCGCCTCGTGCGCCGGACTGCCATCGAGTGGGGACCCGCGGGTGGCCGCATCTGCTCCATCTCGCCGGGCATCATCGACACGCCCCAGGGTCGCCAGGAGTCCGCGGCGCAGCCGTTCATGGCCGTGCTCCTGGAACGGACGCCGCTCGCCCGGGAGGGGAGTGCCGAGGAGGTCGCCGCGGTCGCGTCGTTCCTGCTCTCCGACGAGGCCTCGTTCATGACGGGCGTCGACGTCCTCGTCGACGGAGGCGTCTGTGCGGCGATCGAGGGCATGGCGCCCCCGTCCTGACCGGCGTCCTGATCGGGCACCGGCTCGGGCGCCAAGTCGGGTGCCCGGTCGGGCGCTACGACCCGGCGTCGGTGGGTGCGGCGTTGCCTGGGGCGGCGTCGCTGCGGGCGATTGCCCGCTCATCGACGCCAAGATAGCTCGAGATGACCTGGAAGTCGTTGCGCACCGCGTCGGGGAGCCCTTCCGCGATGACTCGTCCGACAGCAAGGCAGTAGACGCGGTCGCTCATCCCCATGATGAGCGGCATGTCGTGCTCGATGATGAGCATCGCGGCGCCGAGCTCGCGCCGGATCTCTTGCATCAGCGGCGCGAACGCCTCGGTCTCGCGCTGGGCGAGACCGGCCGTCGGCTCGTCGAGGCACAGGACGCGCGCGTCGAGCGCGAGGAGCCCCGCCAGCTCCACGATGCGTCGGGTGCCGGTGGAGAGGTCGGCGATCCTGGCGTTCGCGTAGCGGCCGAGCCCGAGGAAGGAGATGAGGTCGTCGGCTTCTGCGCGCCGACGCCGCTCGCTCGCGGCAGCGTGGGGAAGGAACAGCGCGCTCGACGTGAAGCGCGTGCGGCCCCGCGCCTCGAGCGCGACCTCCACCGTCTCGAGCACGGTGAGCTCGGGGAAGAGGCGGGCCGCCTGGAAGGTGCGCCCGAGGCCGGCGCGGGCCCGTCGTGTCGGGCCCATCC
>JBKJJI010000386.1:0-5017 GCA_046598115.1 Acidimicrobiia bacterium
CGCCCGACCTCCACGCTGGGCTCACCGCCTTCGCCCTCGTCTCGATGATCGAGCGCACCAGCTACTACGTGGAGTCGCGCCAGCTCCAGATCGACCAGTCGGCTGCGCTCGATGTGATCGCCGCCGTCACCCACGCAGCGCTGCGTCCAGGGTCGATCTGACGACTCGTCAGGTTCCGGCTCGGGACGACTACCCCCTGCGGCCGGGCAGGGTTATATTCCTGACGCCAACGTCACACTGACGAACACCACCAACGAATCACCACCAGGGGGGACCATGCGAAAGCGAGCAGGCGCGCTGATCGTCGCCGTCCTGACTGCAGCGTCGCTTGCAGTCGGGATCGCGGGTACGGCAGGAGCGTCGACGACCGAGCAGAAGAAGTCGAAGGCACCGCTGTGCGCCGGGAAGACGAAGAAGCAGGCGTTCAAGGGCATCGAGTTGGCGTACATGAAGTTCCTCGACGGCGCGACCAGCCAGACCGCCGACGACAAGATCCCGTACATCGAGTACCTGAGCGGGAAGAAGGAGAACGCCGAGCTCGTCGCCGCGTTCCGGGCGAGCTCGGCGGCCAACGCCGCGCAGGCGGCAACCACGAGCGTCGACGTCGACAAGATCAAGTGCACCGGGAAGAAGACCGCGAGCGTCACCTTCACGCTGGTGCTCGGGGGGACCCGCGCCGAAGGCCTCGCGCCTCCTGGTGCAGCGATCCTCGAGGGCAAGGTCTGGAAGGTGACCGGGTTGACCCTGTGCAACCTGCAGGCGCTGGGTGACCCCACGGTCCTCGAGACCGGACCGTGCTCGGACATCATCCTCGAGGAAGAGGCGTAGTCCGGGCAACGAGGCACGCGAACTTCCGAGTCAAGGGGCCGCTCCCTCGGGGGCGGCCCCTTCTCGCGTCCCGGATCGCTCGCTCAGTGCGGGGCGACCTCGCCGTGCACCGCGGGCAGGATGCGCTCGCTGAGGTCGCCGAGCTCGTCGGTGCGGCCCGCGAGCGCGACCTTGCCCTTCGACATCACCACGACGTCGTCGGCGAGCGTGAGTGCCTGGCGGACGTGCTGCTCCACGATCAGGAGCGAGGTCCCGGCCTCCCGGATGGTCGCGAGCGTCTCGTACACCTCGTCGATGATCACCGGCGCGAGGCCGAGCGACAGCTCGTCGGTGACAAGGAGCTTCGGCGCGTGCACCAGGACGCGTGCGAGCGACACCATCCGCTGCTCCCCGCCCGAGAGGGTGCCCGCGACCTGCCGTCGGCGCTCCCCGAGGCGGGGGAACAGCTCGTAGGCCGTGGCGAGTGCCCCCCGGGCGCCCCGTCGCCCGAAGACCTGGCGGAACGTGAGGACGAGGTTCTCCTCGACCGTCAACGAGCCGAACACCGAGCGACCCTCGGGGGCGTGCACGATCCCGAGGCGCGCGAGGCGGTAGGCCCGACTGCCAGTGACATCGTCACCCTGGTACAGCAGCTTCCCGGTGTCGGGGACCACGAGCCCGCAGCACACCCGGACGACCGAGGTCTTCCCCGAGCCGTTCGAGCCGAGCAGCGCCATCACCGAGCCCTCGCGGATGGAGAACGACACGCCGAAGAGCGACCGGAACGGTCCGTAGCTGGCCTCGACGTCGCGCACCTCGAGCAGTGGCGCCGCGCCGTTCGTAGAGCCAGTCACGGGTTCGGTCGTGGGGGCGGGAGTCGGCGTCACATGTCCCCCAGGTACGCCTTGCGAACGGCCGCATCGCCGAGCACATCCTCGGTCGGCCCCGCCGCGATCATCGTCCCGAAGTCGAGGACGTAGAGGCGGGTCACGAGGCTCTGGACCATCTCGACGTCGTGCTCCACGAGGAGCACCGCGAACTCGTGCTCCTGCTGGACGGTCCGGAGCCGCTCCGCGAGCGCGGCGGTCTCCTTCACGTCGAGGCCCGACGACGGCTCGTCGAGGAGCAACAGCTTGGGCTGCGACATG
This sequence comes from Acidimicrobiia bacterium, assembly GCA_046598115.1. GTDB lineage: Bacteria > Actinomycetota > Acidimicrobiia > IMCC26256 > PALSA-555 > DASUAO01. The sequence goes on from JBKJJI010000386.1 coordinate 1,956, forward strand.
AGCGCGCGGCCGAGCTCGACGAGGCGACCACGGCCGAGGCTGAGCGACTCGACCGGCTCATCGGCCTCCTTGTGCAGGTTGAGCAGGTCGATCATCCGGTCGACGCGCTCGGCCTCGTCGGCGGAAGGACCGGCCCGATTGAGGAGGTCCTTCCAGAGGCTCCCGGAGCCGTTGCGGCGCCGCTCGGTGACGAAGAAGTGGTCTCGCACGGTCATGCCCGCGAAGAGCTCGAGACGCTGGAAGGTGCGACCGATCCCCCGCCGCGCCCGCTTGTAGTCCGGGAGGTTGCTGATGTCGGTGCCGTCGAGGTGCACCCGCCCCTCGTCGGGACGCAACATCCCGAGGAGGCAGTTGAAGAACGTGGTCTTGCCGGCACCGTTCGGGCCGATCAGACCGACCATCTCGCCGTGCGCGACGTCGAGATCGACCGAATCGAGCGCGACGATCCCGGCGAACCGCTTCGTGATGCCGACGGCGGAGAGGAGCCCCGCCCGTCCGCGCGTCTCGTCGAAGGCCGACGTCGCGCCAGGGGCCGTCACGACGAACCTCCGGACTCGACCTCTGCCGCCGCCGCGAGCGCCGTCGTGGGGACCCGCTCAGCGGGCGCCTGGAAGCCCTCGCCGCCGATGGCGAGCTCGTTCACGGCACTCTGCACCCCGACCACCCACTGCACCCAGACGATCACGAAGATGCACACGACGAAGAACACCGGCCAACCCATCGGCGGGAAGCCGTGGTCGATCGGGCTCGCCCCTGCGATGCCGGGTGACACTGACGTCCGGAAGAAGAAGAACGCTCCGAGGAGCACGAAGCCGAGCGGTGCGCGCCCTTCGTGCCACGTGATCGGGCTGGTGAGCCAGCCCCGACCCTTGGCAATCGTCTGCACGTGCAACGGGAGCAGGATGAACGCGACACCCACGAAGCCAGCCGGGATCCCGACGAGCACACAGTCGAGCAGGCTCGCACGCGGGACCCAGTCCTGACTCGAGAACAGGAGGCCGCCGAGGGCGCCGGTCGCTGCTCCGGCGAGCAGGTAGACCGCGCCGCGCTGCACGCCGCCCTGCACGCGCAGCTGGTGGTCGGATCTGGTGATCCACACGAGGCCGAAGACGAGGCTCGGCAGGATGAAGGCAAGGAGCGTGGTGCTGTGGACGGTGACCCAGTGCCCCTGGATCGCGCTCCGGGCGAGCACATAGAGGAAGTACCCGAGCGGTCCGGCAAAGACGGGCAGTGCCGCGAAGCGTGCCGGGAGGAAACCCTTGGGCAGGGGGCCCGCCGCCGCGAGCTCCTTGGCCCGCGCCACGAGCGCAGCCTGGCGCGCCGTCCGGAGGATGCTCTTGCGGGTCTGGAACTCGACGATCCCCTCGGGATGGCGGGCGTACGTGATGGCACCGAGTCCGAAGAGGATCACCGCGATCGTCGTGATGAACCCGAGGGACTCGAGGAGCCACGGGAAGATGATGAAACCCAGCGCCGCGTTGGTGGCCCCGTCGACGGTGCGCGACCCCAGCGTCACGACGAGGACGACCCACACCACCCCGAAGAGCGCGGGATAGGTCGCCACCGGCTCCACCTTGCCCTGGGAGATCCCGATGAGCGCGCCCCCGAGGCCCGCGACGCCGGCCGAGAGGGCGAACATCGTCATCCGCAGTGCGGTGGCGTTCACCCCGATCGACGCTGCGGCCGTCTCGCTCCCCCGCAATGCGGCGAGGTAGCGCCCCGTCGTGCCCTTGCGGATGAGGATGACCACGAACCCGACGAGAGCGAAGATCGCGAACACGACGAGGAACCACTTGCGGTCGTGGTGCAGGATGCTGTCGCCGGTGACGAAGTCGGGACGGTCCACGTCGAACCCGAACTCGCCGTTGGAGATCTCCTCGCGCCGGAAGATCACCTTCTCGGCCATGAGCGCGAACGCGAGCGTCGCCAACGACAGGTACAGGCCCGAGAGCCTCCCGACCGCATGTCCGCGGATCCGACCGATCGCGGCCGGGAGCGCGTCGATCAGGAGCACGAACAACGCGCCCGCCGCGGCGGCGATCAGGGCGCCGATGACCGCGGCCAGAAGGACCGGGACGTCCATCTCGACCGCCAGGTTCGCCATCGCGAAGCCGCCGAACCCGGCGAAGGTCGCTTGTGCGAGCGAGATCTGCCCACCGAGCCCGGTGAAGATCGTGATCGAGAGGAACACGACCGCCAGCGCCAGCCCGTCCGTGATGCGGGTCACCCACAATGGGCTGACGATCGTCGACATCAAGACGAGGAAGCCGGCGATGAACACGACGAAGAGGATCTTCGAGGCGCGCTGGATCGACGGGTCCTTGTACTCGTGGGCCATCGACGGCGGCGGCGGGTCGACGCCGGCGAGCGGGTCGCTCACCGCCCGGCTCCCCCGCAGCCTGGGCCAGAACACCAGCAGGAGGAACAGGAGCAAGAACGGGAAGGACGGCCTGAGGTCCTGGGCGAAGTCGCTCGTGACACCGATGATGTCGGGCAGCCCCCGTTCGCCGATGCCCATGAGGAGGCCTCCGACGAGCGTGAGCGGGATGCTCGCGAACCGCCCGACTGCCGCAGCCGCGATCGCGGCCACGATGAGGACCGTGTAGAGGTTCGCGTTGAGCTCGAAGTACAGCGGGGCGAGCAGGATGCCCGCGAGCGACGCGAAGACGCTCGAGAGCATCCACGACACCATGCTCACGCGATCCGAGTCGACGCCGGCGAGCTCGACCATGCGGGGGCTCTCGACCACCGCCCGCATCTGGAGGCCGATCGCCGTGTAGCGGAACAGCAGCCCCAGGAGCAGTACCGCGACCAACGTGACGACCACCGTGGCCATGCGGTCGGCCGACACGAAGTAGTCGCCGATCTCGAACACCTCGAACTTGTCGATCCCGAAGAGCGGGGCGACGCTCGGTGGCGCGAGTCCCGGCTCGGAGCCGAAGAAGACCTTGACGATCTCGGGCAGCGACACCAGCAGACCGAGCGCGGTGACCAGCTTCACCTGCCACGACGCGGTGCGCATGTACCGGAACAGCGCCCGGTCGAGGAGGAGCCCGAAGAGC
>JBKJJI010000394.1:0-6032 GCA_046598115.1 Acidimicrobiia bacterium
GTCTCACCCGCGATCACCACCGCCACGCCGCTACGGCCGGTACCTCGCCGATCGCGCCCGGGGCGGCGTGGCGGTGGTGATCGCGGGTGAGACGGCCGTCTCGCCGAACACGGCCTACAAGATGCCGAACAACGCCAACGGCTGGGACCCCGAGTCGATCCCCCACTACGAGCAGCTCACGTCACAGGTCCACGAGCACGGCGCGCTGGCGTTCGTCCAGCTCACCCACTCGGGGGCGATGATGCTCGGGAACTGGTCGAAGGAGGTGGCCATCGCGCCGTCGGTCTCCCCCGACCACATGGAGGCCCCCAAGGCGATGGACGCGCGCGACATCGCGGAGTCGATCGAGTACCACGTGAAGTGCGCGAAGAACGCCGTCGCGGGCGGGTTCGACGGCATCGAGATCCAGAGCGCCCACGGCTACCTGCTCCACCAGTTCCTCACCCCGAAGTACAACCAGCGCACCGATGGTTATGGCGGATCGCTCGAGAACCGGATGCGCTTCGGCGTGGAGGTGGTGTCCGCGGTGCGCGAGGCGGTGGGCGACCAGGTCGCGGTCGGTCTGCGCCTCGCGGGGGATGACGAGCAGACCCACGGTCCCGGCCTTACCACCGACGACTGCGCGGAGGTCGCGGCTCGCTACGAGGAGCTCGGGCTCGTCGACTTCCTCAACGTGAGCGTGGGGATCGGCGGCATCGGCATGGTGCGCACCAACTACACGCCCCACATGTTCGGCGTGTACGCGGCGCACGCGATCAAGAAGGCGGTGAAGGACACGCCAGTCTTCGCCGTGCACCGCATCCTCACCCCCGAGGAGGCCGAGCAGATCCTTTCGAACCACGAGGCCGACGGCATCACGCTGGTGCGAGCGCTCATCGCCGACCCGGAGTGGGTGAACAAGGCCCGTGAGGACCGCGACGAGGAGATCCGTCGCTGCACCGGCATCAACCAGTCCTGCTACGGCAATCTGCTCCAGTCGATGCCGATCAACTGCGTGCAGAACCCGGCCGTCGGCCGGGAGGACGATCTGGGCCTCGGCACGCTCGGGCTCGCGAGGACGAAGAAGAAGGTGATCGTGGTCGGTGGCGGCCCCGGAGGGATGGAGGCCGCAGCGACGGCCGCGGCGCGCGGCCACGACGTCACCCTCCTCGAACGCGACGACGAGCTCGGCGGTGCACTGCGTTGGGCGGCGAAGCTCCCGGGGCGGGAGGAGATCTGGGAGATCGCGCGCTGGCGCATCGGCGAGTGCGAGCGGCGGGGCGTCGACGTGCGCACCGGCGTCGAGGCGACGGCCGACTCCGTGCTCGCGCTCTCACCCGACGCGGTGATCGTCGCGACCGGCGGACGGGCCACGAAGATGGGCAACGCGGCGTACCACCCGATGCCGGTTCCCGGTTCCGATGCGGACTGGGTGCTCGATCACGTCGAAGCGCTCAAGGCGCACCTCGCGTCACCCGGCGCGCTCGGGAAGCCGGGTGCTCTGGGAGGGCGAGTCGTGCTGCTCGACGCGGTCGGGCACGCGCAGGCGATCGGTCTGGGTGAGCTCATCGCCACCGCCGGCGCCGAGGCGATCTGCGTGACCCCGCTCCCGATGCCGATGGCGCTCGACGGCGAGTCGGCGCAGGCGATCCTCCCCCGCGCCGTGCAGGCTGGGATGCGGTGGAGGCCCAACACCGTGCTGGCGTTCATCGGCGACCACGAGGTGACCCTCTTCGATGTGCTCTCGCACGGGATGGAGACGATCGCCGACGTCGACACCGTGGTGATCCGTACCCACGGCCTCCCCAACAACGACCTCACGACCGCGCTCGACGGCAAAGTCCCCGAGTTGACCGCGATCGGCGACGCCGTGGCCGTGCGCCTCGTCGACCGCGCCGTCTACGACGGTCACGTCGCCGCCCGCGCCCTCTGAGCAGCCGCTGGCGCGTCAGGCCGCCGCCATGCCGGGTGGGGCGCGCAGGTCCCAGGATCCATCGGACTCCACCTCGATGCGGTAGCCCCGATGGTGGACGAGGTCGTGGTGGCGGGAGCAGAGGTTCCCGAGGATCTCGTAGCTGGTCCGGCGTGACTTCGCGTACTCGTCCACGTGATGTCGGTGGAGGTGGCGGGTGGCGTCGCAGCCACGGATCTTGCAGACGGGATCTCGTTCCGCGATCGCGATCTTCAGCGCCGCGGGGACGTGGCGAGTGGTGCTGACCACGGTCTGCACGTCGACGCCGTCGGTGATGACGAGCTGCAGCAGCCCGTCGGAGAGCACCTTGCGGGCGTGCGCCACTGCGACGGGACCGACGCCGGGGATCTCGCAGGTCTCCCCCGGCTCGGTGTGGCCGCGCAGCAGTGCGGTGAGGTCGACGCGCACCCGGGCGACGTGCTTCGGCCGCGCTGCGGGAGCGGCCCCGCCGGCACGGGCAAGGTCGAGGAGGGCATCGAAGCGGTACGCGTCGAGGGACTCGTGCTGCTCTGCCTTCCGGGCCTCGTCGAAGCGCTTCCGGGTGAGCGGTTCGAGCGCCTCGAGCAGGTCGGCGACCTGGTCGGTCGGGCCGGAGAACGTCCCGTGGGTGGCCGCGCCCTGCTCCCAGACCCGGAGGTGGCGCCCTTGGTGCGCCCGCCGTCGGGCTTCGAGCTCGTCGGTGGCCGCGGCGACCACTCGCTCCTTCTCGGCGCGCAGGCCCCGCATCCCGGAACGCTCGGCGGCGCGCAGCAGCCGAGTCTCGGAACCCGGGTCGACGACGGCGCCGGCGGTGACCTGGGCGGCCTGGGCCATGGAGAGCGTGCCGGCACGCACCTTCTCGGCCGTGGCCGGCAGAGCGTCGAGACGACCGACCGTGCCCAATGCCTCCCGGGCTTGGCCCTCGGAGCACCCCGACGCCTCCGCCAGCCACTGCTCGACCGAGACCGCCCGGCCGCCCCGCCACGCGCCCGTCGCCTCCGCCCGCTTCGCCAGCATCGCCTTGGCTGTGGCCCCGAAGCGCTCGATCCGGGCCGCGGCATCGGTGAGGCGGGCGGCGTCACGCCCCGCGAGCCGCGCCGGGTCGAGGCCCCGCACCGCCTGTTCCGGGTTCTCGGCGATCTCCTCGAGGACGAACATATGTTCGATCATACACCACAGAACACCGTGCCCGAACAGGCGTGACGGAAGGTCGCGGGATTCTTCTCTGGCCCTGACGACCAGGCCCCAACGACCAGGCCAACGGCCCGAGGGGACAGCCGGGCGGCGCAGCTTCGCCTGCCTACGACCGCCCGAGCTCGTGCTCGGCCCGCGCGAAGATGAGCGCCGATACCACGGCGAGCAGCCCCGACGACAGGAACGCCGAGATCCCCTCGGCCCTCCCCACGCCCGCATCGATCGCACCGGAGATCCCCGGCGCGACGAGCTGCCAGATCCCGTAGAGCGCGGCCGCGGCCGCGAGCGCGAACGTGAACGCGGCGACGGCCTTCACCGACTGGAGGTAGGTCCGGTTCACCACGTCGAGGCCCGCACCCGCGGCACCCCGCGCGGAGAGCAGCTCCATCCGTCGCCGCCGGTGGTAGAGGAAGACGGCACCCGCGGCAATGGCCGCGAGCCCGCTCGCGACGGCCGTGTTGTAGTTGGCGTCGTTGCTCGGGCTGAGCGTGTAGTAGGAGGGGTCGATCGTGAGCGTCGACACGGGACCGCCGGGACCCGTGCCGGGATACACCGCGTAGGCGTCGCTCTCGAAGGTCTGCCGGTTGATCTCGGCCCGCTTCTCGTGGTCGACGATCAGGTCGGTCATCGCCTGCACTGCGACGAACGCTGCGAACAACGCCACGAACAGTGTCACGAGCGAGATGGTGCTGACATACCGCACCCCCCGGTCGTCGCCTGCTCCCGATCCGCCCCGGCGCACGAGCAGGAGCGCGAAGACCCCGATGAGCAGCGCCAGCGGCAGGAACAGCCCGATCTCGTCGGGCAGGGAACCGGTCGGGAACGTGAACGGGAACATGGCATCGCCTCCTGTTCCCATCAGTCTGGACCGATCCGGGAACGACGGCAACGACCGCTCACAGAACCCCTGTATTCCTGGTCCTGCGTCTCTCACCCCGCCAGAGGCGGGTGAGAGACGCATCAAGAACGAGGCGGGGGCGGAGCGGGGCCGCGCGGGTCAGGCGGGGGCGCCGCCGGAGACGAGGATCGACTGCCCGCTCACGAAGGACGCCAGGTCGCTCGCAAGGAAGAGGATGACGTTGGCGGTCTCCTCGGGGCCCTGGAGGCGCCCCAGCGGGATGCGGGCCGCGGCCCAGTCCTCCAGTGACCGCCGGCCCCGGGTGGCCCCGGCCACGAGGCCCGGGTTGCCCTCGGTCCCGGGGTCGACACCCATCGGACAGACGGCGTTCACGCGGATCCCGTCCGACCCGAGCTCGCGGGCCAGCCCCTCGGTCATCCGCCCGAGCGCGGCCCGAGCCGCCGCGAACGCCCCGAACCCGGGCTCGGCGACGAGTGCGGCCGACGACGACAGGCTCACGATCGCCCCACCGCCCCCCTGCTCGCGCATCACCCGCGCGCACGCCCGCGATCCGAGGAACGCGGCGGTGACGTTCGCGTCGAGCGCGGCCCGCCACCCGTCGGTGTCGAGGTCGATCATCGGGCCGTTGCCGAGCGCAAGACCGGTCCCGCCCGAGAGGTTGCAGCCGATGTCGAGCCGTCCGAGCTCGGCCACGGTCGCCGCGACGGACGCATCCACTGCGTCCGCATCGGTGAGGTCGACGGGCAGCACGAGCGCGCGACGCCCTTCGGCGCGTACGGCATCGGCGGTCGCCTCGAGCGCGGCCTGCGTCACGCGGAACGACTGGTCGGGTTCGGCACGGTCGTCGACGATGTCGACGCACGCCACGTCGGCGCCGAGACGCGCCAGCCCGATCGCCGTCGCCCGGCCGATACCCGGCGGGCGCGCCGCGCCGGCGACCCACGCGACCTTGCCGGTGAAGTCGAGCTGCGCCAAGCCGATCAGACCTCGCGCATCCGGTCGATGAGGTCGTCGAACGACCCCGCTTCCACCTCGCGTGTCTGCCCACCGAGCTCGAGGAACCGTCGCATCAGGTCGCGTGCGACGGGGTCGGCCAGCGCGGCCCGGAACCCGCTCGCCTCGGCGGCGAACCCCTCGGTCGGGTCGCCGTGCGCGAGGCCGACCGCTCGCTTCGCCTCCGTCACCGCGACCGGCGGCATCGCCGCGATGCGAGCAGCGAGCGCCCGCACCTCGCCCTCGATCGCGTCGTCGGCGATCACCCGGTTCACGTATCCGATCGCCGCGGCCTCGGCGCCGCCCACGTCGGTACAGCCGAGCACGATCTCGAGCGCTCGGGCCCGGCCGACCAGACGGGTCAGCCGCTGTGTCCCGCCAGCACCGGGGATGATCCCGAGCCCCACCTCCGGTTGCCCGAACCGGGCTCCTGCCGTTGCGAACCGCAGGTCGCACGACAGGGCGATCTCCGAGCCGCCACCCCGGGCGACGCCCCGCACGAGCGCGATCGACACCTTCCCGGGTGGCGACAGCAGGTCGAGCAGGAGGTTCACCGGCGCCGGCACGCCCTCGGCACCCTGGTTGGCGGGGTCCATGTCGAGGATCATCCCGACGTCGGCGTGGGCAATGAAGAAGTCGGGATCGGCGCTCGTGAGCACCAGCACGCGGGACGCATCGTCGGACCCGAACCCCGAGACGAGGCCGATCAGGTCCTGCGTGAACGCGGCGTCCCACAGGTTGATCGGCGGGTGGTCGATGACGGCCCACGCCACGCCGTCGGTCACGTCGACCGAGATGTGCTCGAGCTGCTCGTAGGCCATCGTCAGTCCGACCCCGTCAATCCGGCATCGGGGGGTCCCACTGGACCCCGTTGATGTGGCTGCCGCCGTCGGCGAGCATCGTCATCCCGGTGATGTAGTCGCTGTCCTCGGACGCGAGGAAGAGCGCGACACCGCCGATGTCGTGCTCGGGATCGCCCATGCGTCCCATCGGGTTCTCCTTCAGCATCTCCTTGGCGTTCTCGGGCGCGGCCTCGGCGAACGCCACGTACGCGGG
>JBKJJI010000136.1:0-6281 GCA_046598115.1 Acidimicrobiia bacterium
GCTCACCGGCTACCTCCTCTACTCGGGCTTCGTCGACCAGGGCGCGCACGCGATCGTCGCGATGGAGAAGATCACCGGCCGCCAGCTGGGCGCGCTGGGCCGCGAGATCGTGGCGACGACGATCTCCGAGGGCCTCACCGGTCGCCGCCCCTGATGCGCGACCGGGTCCTCATCACCGGGCTCCGGATGGACGGCGTCCACGGCGTCCTGCCCGAGGAGCGCACGCGCCCGCAGCCGTTCGAGGTCGACGTCGAGCTCACCGTGGACCTGTCGGCCGCGGGGGCGAGCGACGACCTCGACGACACGGTCGACTACGCGGGGGTCGCCGAGGCCGTGCGCCGGGTCGTGCGCGACGAGAGCCACCGGCTCCTCGAGCGACTCGCGACGCGGATCGCCGAGGTCTGTCGTGCCGACGACAGGGTTGCGGCGGTGACGGTGACGGTTCGCAAGCTGGAGCCGCCGATGGATCTCACCCTCGAGCACGTCGCCGTGCGCATCGAGCGGTGAGCAGGCTCGCTCACTTCGGCCTCGGGTCGAACCTCGGTGATCGTCTCGCCCATCTTCAGGACGCGATCGACGGGCTCGCGGTCGCTCCCGGCGTCACCGTCGTCGCGGTCTCGTCGGTCTACGAGACGGCTCCGGTCGGCGGCCCCGAGCAGGACGACTACCTCAACGCGATCGTCGCGGTCGAGACGGGTGCTTCCGCGCGTGCGCTGCTCGAGATGGGCCAGGATCTCGAGCGACGGGCCCGGCGGACCCGGGCCGAGCGCTGGGGGCCGCGGACCCTCGACGTCGACCTGCTCCTCATCGGGGCGGAGCGCACGGACGAGCCGGACCTCCAGGTGCCGCACCCCCGGATCTGGGACCGCGGTTTCGTCGTCGCCCCCTTGTACGAGGTCGCTCCCGACCTCGTCGACGCGGACCGCCTCGGAGCGATCGCCGGGGACGACGTGCGCCGCACCGCCCTATCCTTGACGATCCCAACGTGACGGGTCACGCGGAACCGCTCCCCCCGAGGAGTGAGGGGCGGGGAGCCCTCCGTGACGGCCCGCGACAACCGGCACCCGCCCAGGCTCGACCGGGGAGGGCTGGATTGAAAGGGGACGCACCACCGTGATCCGCCGCGTCGCGCTCGTCGGCCCCGGCCGCGCCGGGGGTGCCGTGTGCCTCGCGCTCACGCGCCAGGGCGCCAGCGTCGTCTCGGTCGCCGGACGGACGCCCGACACGTCGTCGACACAGTCCGTGGCGCTGCGGTTCGCCGCGGCGCCCGTGCCGGTCGGGGCGGCCGGCGCCGGGGTCGACCTCGTCGTGCTCTCCCCGCCCGACGACGCACTCGCCGAGGTGGTCAGCGCCGTCGCCCCGGGCGTGGAGCGCGGCACCGTGGTGCTGCACCTCTCGGGTGCCCACGGCCTCGGGGTGCTCGGCCCGATCGCCGTCCGCCCCGAGGTGGCGGTCGGGGCGCTGCATCCCTTGCAGAGCCTGCCCTCGATCGACGTCGGTGCCGACCGGTTGGCCGGCGCGTGGGCCGCGGTGGCCGGGCCTTCGGCGATCGGTGACCTCGCTGCGACCCTCGGGATGCATCCGTTCGCGGTGGCCGACGAGCACCGCGCCCGTTACCACGCCGCGGCCTGCGTGGCCTCGAACCACCTCGTCGCGCTGCTCGGACAGGTCCAACGCCTCGCCGCGGCCGCGGGTGTCCCGCAGGAAGCCTTCGAGCCGCTCGTGCGGACGACGCTCGAGCACGCGATGACCCTGGGTCCCGCCGACGCGCTCACCGGTCCGGTCTCCCGCGGCGACGTCGCGACGATCGCCGCGCACCTCGCGGCGATCCCATCGGAGGAGCGGCGCGCGTACGCGGCCATGGCGGACGCGGCGCGTGTGCTCATCGGTCGGGGAGATCCGGGCCTCGTCGAGGTCCTGGCGCGCGGAGACGAGGCGTGATGGCGTCCGTTCGCGTCGTCCACACGATCGCCGAAGTCCGCGCGGCGTGCGAATCCTGGCGCGCGTCCGGCGCGGTAGTGGGCTTGGTGCCGACCATGGGCGCGTTCCACGACGGTCACCGGTCGTTGATGGCGGCAGCCAGGTCCGAGTGCGACCACGTCGTCGTGTCGCTCTTCGTGAACCCCACCCAGTTCGCGCCGAGCGAGGACCTTGCCGCGTACCCACGCGATCTGGAGGGCGACCGTGCGGTCGCGTCGGCCGCTGGCGCCGACCTGCTGTTCGTGCCCGCGGTGACCGAGATGTACCCCCAGCCCGGGCGGACCACGGTGCACGTCGAGGGGCTCACGACCCGCCTCTGTGGTGCCGAGCGCCCGACGCACTTCGATGGCGTCACGACGGTGGTCGCGAAGCTGTTCTCGATCACCGGGCCGTGCCGCGCGTACTTCGGTGGCAAGGATGCCCAGCAGCTGGCCGTGGTGCGACAGATGGCGCGCGACCTCGACTTCCCGGTCGAGGTCGTCGGATGTCCGCTCGTGCGCGAGCCCGACGGCCTTGCCATGTCGAGCCGTAACGTCTCTCTCGGCCCCACGGACCGGACCGCGGCCCTCGTCCTGTCGCGGGCGCTGCGCGTCGCCGCCGACGCGGTCGCGGCCGGCCTGCGCGACGCGGGCGGTCTGCGAGCGAAGGTGGTCGACGAGATCGCACAGGAGTCGTCCGTCGGCCTCGAGTACGCGGAGGTCGTCGACCCGATGACCCTCGAGCCACGAGAGCGCCTCGAGGGCGCGACGCTGGTGGCGGTCGCGGCGAGGGTGGGTCCGGCCCGGTTGATCGACAACATGACCCTGACCGTCGAGGGCAGCACCGTCACGGCCGACCTCGGCGTCGTTGCACGCGACGGCGGGTATGTGCCCGTCGCCAGGGTCGCCCCGTAGGCTCGACGGATGCTGGACGTGCTCGTGCTGGGGGGCGGGGTCGCGGGCCTCTCCGCGGCCGTCCGCGCCGCCCGGGCCGGGCAGTCGGTGGCCGTCGTCACCAAGGCGGTCCTCGGGGCGTCGGCGACGCAGTACGCGCAGGGCGGCGTCGCCGCCGTGCTCGACACGGGCCACGACTCGCCCGAGCTGCACCTCGCCGACACTCTTGCCGCTGGTGCCGGTCTGTGCGACGTCGACGCCGTCCGGCTGATGGTCACCGAGGGGCCGACACGCATTCGCGAGCTCATCGCGATGGGCGCCCACTTCGACGAAGCGGGAGCGGACTTCGCGTTCACCCGGGAGGGTGGGCACTCGGTTCCCCGGATCCTCCACGCCGGAGGTGACGCCACCGGCGCAGAGATCGAGCGGGCCCTGGTCGCGGCCGTCAAGGCGACCGCGACCGAGATCCGCCAGCGGTGGTTCGCCCGGGACCTGTTGCTCGAGGGGGGTCGCGCGGTCGGCGTGGTCGCGCTCGACCCCGACCGGGTGGAGCACGAGATCCGGGCTCGCCACACGGTCGTCGCCACCGGCGGTGCCGGGCAGTGCTTCGCGGTCACGACCAACCCGTCGTTGTCGACCGGGGACGGCATCGCGATGGCGCTGCGCGCGGGGGTCGCGGTCGCCGACGTCGAGTTCATGCAGTTCCACCCCACCGCCCTGCACCATCCGTCGATGCCCCGCCCCCTCCTGTCCGAGGCGCTGCGGGGCGAAGGCGCGATCCTGCGGGACGAGAAGGGCGATGCGTTCATGGCCGCCGAGCACCCGCTCGCCGACCTGGCACCGCGCGACATCGTGGCGCGCGCGATCGCGCGCCGCTGCGTCGAGCGGGGCCTCGACAACCTTTGGCTCGACGCGCGCCCGATCGAAGGGTTCGCCGCGCGCTTCCCCACGGTCTGGGCGTCGTGCCACGCCGCGGGTCTCGATCCCGGGCACGACCTGCTGCCCGTGGCGCCCGCCGCGCACTACCTGTCGGGCGGCGTGTGCACCGACCTCGACGGCGCGACCGTGCTCCCCGGCCTCTGGGCGTGTGGTGAGACCGCGTGCTCGGGTGTCCATGGTGCGAACCGGCTCGCGTCGAACTCGCTCCTCGACGGCCTCGTGTTCGGCTCCCGCTGCGTCGACGCGATCGTCGCGGGCAAGGACGCGCCGGAGGCGACCGGTGTCCTGCGCGACCTCACCCTCGACGACCCGGTCGGGCCCGTCGCGGCGTACGCCGCAGCCACGCGCACCTCACGCGCCGAGGTGCAGCGGGTGATGACGCTCGAGGCGGGTGTGCTCCGCGACGCCGAGTCGCTCCAGCGTGCCGCGGACGCCCTCGCGGCGATGCACCCCCCGGAGCCTGAGGTCGCGAACCTCGTGCAGGTCAGCAGTGCGCTGGTGCGCGCCGCGCTCGCGCGCGAGGAGTCGCGGGGCACGCACACCCGGCTCGACCACCCCGAGCCCCGCGACGAGTACCGGGGCCGGATCGTCTTCACCGGCTCGGGCGAGCGGCTCGTCCCGCTCCGCGAGGCCGCCGCCGCAGGGGAGCGGGGCCGATGACCCCCCCGCCGGACAGCCGGGCGCCGGACAGCCGGGCGCCGGACAGCCGGGCGCAGGGCAGTCCCGTGCAGCCCGCGCTCGACCCGGTGCTCGATCCCCCCCGTCATCTCGTGGTGGAGGCGGCAGCCAGAGCCTTGGCCGAGGACCTCGGCCCTCTCGGCGACATCACGGCTGCGCTCCTCCCGCTCGGCGCCACGCTCACCGCGGATCTCGTGGCCCGAGCGCCCGGCGTCTTCGCGGGGAGGGCCTGCGCCGACGAGGTCTTCGCCCAGCTCGACCCCGCGGTGCGCCTCGTCTGGTCGGTCGACGAGGGATCGACGATCGGCGCGGGCGACGTGGTGGCGACGATCACCGGCCCGCTGCGCAGTGTGCTGACCGGTGAGCGCAGCGCGCTCAACTTCTTGTGCCACCTCTCGGGGATCGCGACGGCGACGGCCCGGTTCCGCGCCGCGGCGGGCGACCGCGTTGCGGTCGCAGAGACGCGCAAGACGCTGCCCGGGTTGCGCGCGTTGGAGAAGGCCGCGGTGCGCGCCGGAGGCGGTGTGAACCACCGGGGCTCCCTCTCCGACATGGTGCTCGTGAAGGACAACCACCTCGCGGGGTTCCGCGCGGAGGGGCTCGGCATCGCCGACGCGGTGGCCCGGGCGCGCTCGATGTGGCCGGGGCGCGGGGTCGAGGTCGAGTGTGACCGGCTCGAGCAGGTCGTCGACGCCGTCGCCGCCGGCGCCGACGTCGTCATGCTCGACAACATGACCCCGGAACAGGCGAAGGAGTGCGTCGCGGTGGTGCGCGGAGGTGCCCGCCCGTCGACGATCCTCGAGGTGTCGGGCGGCGTGACCCTCGAGACGGTCGCCGCGTATGCCGCGGCCGGGGTCGACCTGATCTCGACGAGCGCGATCACGCAGTCGGCCCCCGCGCTCGACATCGCACTCGACGCACGGACGGGGTGAGCTGGGCATGCTGCTGGCGATCGATTCCGGGAACACCCAGACCGTCATCGGGCTCTTCGACGGCGAGACCCTCGCCGACCACTGGCGAATCGCGACCGTCGTAGAGCGCACCGCCGACGAGCTCGCGCTCATGATCCAGCAGTTCCTCGGGTTCCACGGCTTCTCGTTCGACGAGCAGATCGACGGCGTGGCGGTGTCGTCGGGCGTGCCCCGGGTGACGGTCGAGCTGCGGGCGATGACCGAGCGGTACTTCGGATTCCCCGCGCTCGTGCTCGAGCCGGGCGTCAAGACCGGGATGCCGATCCTGTACGACAACCCGAGGGAGGTCGGCGCCGACCGGATCGCCAACGCGGTCGCCGCCTACGAGCAGTACGGCGGACCGTCGATCGTCGTCGACTTCGGGACGGCCAACACGATCGAGGCGATCAGCCCGAAGGGTGAGTACCTCGGCGGCGCGATCTTCCCCGGCATCGAGATCTCGATGGACGCGTTGTTCGGGCGGGCCGCGGCACTGCGACGCGTCGAGCTGGTCGCGCCGCGCAACGTCATCGGGAAGTCCACCGTCGAGTCGATCCAGTCGGGCACGGTGTTCGGGTACAGCGGGCAGGTCGACACGCTCGTCGAGCTGTTCGAGGCCGAGCTCGGCGAGTGCACGGTCATCGCCACCGGTGGCCTCGCCGAGCCCATCATCAAGCACTCCCGCACCATCGATCACTACGAGCCGTGGCTCACCCTGCAAGGGCTGCGCATCGTCTTCGAGAGGAACCGAGCGTGAGCGGAGTCGACACTCCCGCCCTTCCTGGCGACGATCCGTCGCGCGATCCCGGCGACGAGCGGGCGCGCCGTCTGGCCAAGGTCGAGGCGATGCGGTCCGGCGGGG